>JABWBL010000445.1 GCA_013360535.1 Planctomycetaceae bacterium | reverse complement strand
CGCGAGCTTGAGCTCCATCCCGTACGAGAAGCGCGTGCCCTCGCTCTTGCCCTGCTCCGCCATGTGCGTCAGGTAGCGCGCGGCGAGGTCGGCGAGGGTCAGCGCGGGAGCGCCCTTGGCGAAGCCGCTAAGCGGGGCGGAGGCGGTCGTCGCGTTGGTCGTGGCGTCGGTCGAAGAAGCGCTGCGGGTCGTGGTCTTGCGTGCCATGTGTGGCGTCCTTTCTTTGGTTGCGTCTTGCTGCGCGTCGCGTTCGTGCGGCGCGAAGGACATGCACGCTCGAAAGCGCAAAACCATCGAGGCCTTCTCGCTGAATCGATTGATTCTCACGTGTAAGGTCGACATCGGACGTGAAGGTGCGAGTCGCGCTTTTCGGCGCGAATGCGCGTTTTTCGCGCGACAGCGCGCGGCATTTCGCTGTTGAGGTACGCGCCTCACGGGCGTTCCTCCGCTCGCGCGTCCGCGTCCCCGCCCTGCTCCGCGATCCAAGCTTCGATCTCCGCGCGCCGCCAACGCAACGAGCGCCCAAGCTTGATCGGCTCCGGCACGCGCCCCTCGTGGCGCAACACGCGCAACGTGCGCGCGTCGAGCTTGAGCAGCGAGCACAGGTCCGCGGCGGTTAGCAGCTCGCACGTGGGCGCGCGCTGCGCGGGCGTGGAGCCAGGGGCGAGTGAAGCCGTGTCCTCCGCGTTCCGCGCGTCCTGCGCCAACGTCGCGAGCGCCACGACGCCGCGCAGCTCGTCGCGTTGCCCTTCGACGGCGACCGCGATCCGCTCGAGCAACGCCAGGACGCGAGCGTCGCGGGAGAAGCCCGAGGGCGGGCACTTCGTCGGCAGTCCCACTCCGGTCGCTCCGTGCTTCATCGCTTCGCCCCTTCCTGCTGGTCGATCCACTTCAAGACCGCCCGCTCGATCTGCGCGTGCTCCGCGCGCGTCGGCGGAAACACCACAGCGCACTCGTGTCCGTCGGCGAATCGCCGCTTGGGAAACGAGATGACCAGGCGCCCGGACTTCGTCTTGCGCACCGACACAAAGCGCACGACGAGCCCGTTGATGTGCAGCGTCGCTGTCCCGAGCAGCCCGCGGCTGCGCTGCCTCGGTTCGCTCGGACGGAAGCTGCTGCGCTCGAGGTTCAAGAGCATCGGTCCCCCTCGTGCGCATCCCACATCTCAGCGACCGGGTCCGCGGCGGGATCCAACCACTCTTCGCTCGGCCCCGCCGCCATTGTGTCGAGACCAGCTCCGAGACCCCCGTCGCTCACGTCCTCTTCGATGACCACCCCGGGCCCACCGATGCGGTACGCCGGATCCACGAAGAAGCGCCGCAGGCTCTCCGCGTGCCCGTCCTTGTTCCAGCACCACGGCGCGCTGCAGTTGGCGTGCACGCGCGGCCGCAGCTTGGGGTACCACGACCGAAACGCGTGCTCCATCAGTGCCGCCGCGCGCGCGCGCACCGCCTCGATCTCGCCTTGGTCGCACTCGAGGAGCACCGCGTCGTGCAACGGCATCACGATCATCGTCGAGGTGCCCGCGAACGCGCGGTCGAGCTCGATCAGCGCCTGCTTGAAGACGACCGCGGCGCTTCCCTGGATCGGCGTGTTGCGCAGGAAGTTCGCCACCCAGTGGCGATCGACGTCGCCCTCGTCCACGAAACGCGCCAAGCCGGACACCACTCGCGCGCGGCCGCGGACGTTCCCGTACGCGACCGAGGCCTCGAGACCGCGCTTGAGCGCCGGGTACGCGTCGAGGAACGCGTTGCGCTCACGCTCCGCCTCCGACCGCGAGACGCCGAAGCGTGCCGCAATCGTCGTCGGCTGGATGTTGTAGATGATCGCGAGGATCATCGTCTTCATGCGGTCGCGCAGGTCGGGCCGCCGCTTCGCCAGCTCATCCGCCGAAAGCGCGCGTTCCGCTTCGCTGAGCGACGCGTGGAAGTGGCGCTTCGCGGTCGCGGCGTACACGTCGCCCGAATTGAAGGCCTCGATCAGCGCTTCGTCATCGTGCTCGGCCGCGGCGACGCCGATCTCGATCTGGCTGTAGTCGAGCTCGATCAGGGTGCGTCCCTTGGGCGCCGTGACCACGGGCCGGAGGATGCGACTGATACCCGCGAGGTTGGGGCACGAGCAACTGTTGCGACCGGTCGCGGCACCGAGCTGGCGGTGCTCGGGATGCCAACGCCCGTCGACGCCGGTCAGGTCGACTTGCAGCCACGGCTCGCCCCCGATCTGGATGCAGCGGCGCATGCGGCGGAAGTGCCCGATCGCCGGGTGAAGGTGCTCGATCTCGCGCAGCACCTCGTCCTCCACGGAGAAGGTGCCGCCGCGCTTGCAGTGGCCCTCGAGCTTCTGCCGTACCAGGAACTGCCGGAACTCCTGCTCGCTCCCCGGCGACGTGAAGCCCATGCCACGAAGCGCATCGGCCATCGCGTTCGCCGCGCGTCGGCATGATTCCTTCACCGCATCGCGGTCGCGCCGAGCGATGTGGACGCCGATCCACTCGATGCGCGCGTTGACGGTGACGAACGGGTACTCGATGCGTTCGAGGTGCGACGTGATCCCGGCGCGCGCGGCCGCGACGAATTGCGCCTGCCAGACCTCCAGGACCAGCTCGGCGACGCGCGCCATCTGCCGCGCCCGCTCCGGCTCGAGCGGCTCGCCTTCGGCCAGCGGCGCACGCGCGAGCGGCGGCAGATCGACGCCGAACTCCCGACAGCGGGTCTCGAGCGAGGTCGCCTGCGCGTGGGCCTGCGCGACCTCGAACAGACTGGGACGCACGTCCGGTTCGCCCTTGCGATCCCTGCGCTTGGGACGCGCGCGCTTGTGCCCGAGTCCCAGCTGCAGTGCGAGCGCTGCGATGTGGGTGTCGGCGAGCTGATGCGGCTCGAAGTCGAACCCCGCGCCCCACAGGGCCTGCAGCAGGGGCTTGGCGTCGTGGGCGACCCAGCGAACTGGCAGGCGGAGCAGCTCCCCGAAGACCTGCCGGACGACGGGGATGCGCAGGTCGAGCACGGCGCGGTAGAGGAAGTCCCGGGATCCGTCGCCCGCGTCACCGGCGACCCAGGCGCACAGCGCGAGCAGCTCCGCTCGAGCGCTGCGCACGTCGTGCCAGTCGACGCCCCCCGGCAGGGACTTTGCGGGCGCGGTCCAGCGCCACTCGGCGTGCAGCGCGATCGCTGCTACCCGTGCGGAGCACACCGCATCCCGCAGCGTGAGCGCAGAGTCGAGGTCGGTCACGCGCCAGACCTCGGCGCTCGCTCTCGAGGGCGAGATCCTGAGCGCACGCGGCGGTGACGGCAGGCGCGCCGGTCGCGTCGTCGGCGCGCTCGTTGGTGACGTCGGTTCGGACGCTGACGGCGACGGAGCAGAGTCGCACGCAGCCCGGCTGGCGAGCGCGTCATCGAGCCACCGCAGGTTGGTGCTCATGGCTGGACCTCCACCGCACTCGGCCCCGCGGCATCCGGGGACGTGCCAAAACACCTCAAAAGAGAGTCTCTTAGCCCGCCCTATTCACGAGCGCACGATCGCGCGAGCGGGGAGCCGCGGATGTCGCTGGACGTCCGTCGTTTTCGACCGCACCGGACTTTTTGAGGTCG
>JABWBL010000444.1 GCA_013360535.1 Planctomycetaceae bacterium | reverse complement strand
CGTGCTCTGGACCGACGCCGCGCGCGACACCGCCAACGAACTCGCACGCTCGCTCCTCACCTCGCGCCGCTTCGCCGCCGCCCAACCCGCCAGCGCCCGCCCCGACCGCGACAGCCTCGTGCGCCGCTACGAACTCGAACCCTCCGCCCGCGCCCGCTCCGGCCCGCTCTCCGCCCGCCTCTCCCGCCTCTTCGAAGGCGACCTCGACCTGTTCCTCGCGCGCTGACTGTGCGCGATCCGTCAAGGGTCATTTCCTGGGACGCGCTTGCGGCCGTCCGTACGTCACTCGCAGCCACTTGATGTCGCCCGGATTCGTGTCTCCGAACTCGCGCTCACAGAGCGAGAGAACATGCTCACTCACCTCGAACGCTTCGAGATCCTTGAGCGTTCTGAGCAAGTAGATCGCGCTGTCCAACCCCTGCTCCTTGATCAAGGGCAGTACGAGAGTCTCCAACTGCGCATCGATTCGGGATGGATCCTGCAGCGCGATGATCGACGGCAAGAAACACTCGACATGAGCTCTGTCCTCGTCGCCGAGATTCTCTCGTTCCAGGACTTTGCGATAGAGCAACTCGCAGGCCTCCAGTTCTTGCTTCTTCGCCTGCTTGCCCGCCATGAGACCACGCGTCGCCATCTCACCGGCCTCCAGCAAGAGCGTGGCCGTCGGTTTCTCGACTTGCGACAACATGATGGCTGTTGCGATCGCCACCGTGACGACGACGCACACCACCCAGGCGATCTGGAAGCGCTTGCTCATGCTTCGCCCTTTGATCGGTGAACGCGCACGACGCTACCGCACCGGGTCGGCGTCGTACCGCATGTCCTGCATCACACCGTTCTCGATGACGGTCCAGGTGCCGATCCGCTCGCCGTCGAGGTAGCGGCCTGTCGCAGTGAGTTCACCCTGCGGATTCCAGAACTGCCAGCGCCCGGTGCGCTTGCCCTCCAGCAGCGTGCCCAGTTCGGACTTCTGGCCGTTGGCGTGCCATGCTTCCCACTGCCCCATCGCGACGCCGTCGATGGTCTTGACGCGCGACTTGGGCGCGCCGTTCTCGTGGTGCTGGAACTCGAGCTTCACCACAGGCTCGGCGAGGCGGACGGGTTCTTCCGCAGGTGTGCGGGCTTGCTCGCGCTCGGCCTGCCAACGCGCGAGCTCCGCAGCCTGTTCCTGCACGCGCCGTTCGAGCTCCTCCAGGCGCGAGTCCTGTTCGTTTCGCGTCGAGTTCGTCGGCGAAGCCGCGCCGCGGTCGGGCACCTCGTTCCCGGCGCGGGCCTCGCGCCAGTAGAGTCCCCACCCGCTGGCGGCAAGCAGCGCGAGCACCAAGACACCAAGGGAGCGAGCCTGCACGGGAGTTGCCTTTCTCTCCGCTTCGAAAAGTTGCGCGATCAGCGCTTGGCTTGCGGGGCGCGGGCGCGCTTCTTGGCGACCACGCGTGGCTTGGGGGCGGCGGCGGGAGTCGCAGGTTTTTTCGCGGCGGCGGAGCGCTTCTTCTGGGACTCCGCCTTGAGGATCAGCGAGCCCTGCGACTTGGGCTTGGGCTGCACGTTGGAGAGTTTCAGCGCGGCGGCGATCAGGGTCTCGATTTCCGCGCGCTCGAGGTCGGAGGCGGACTTGAGCTCGACGTAGCGCACGAGCTTGCCGGTGCCTTGCAGGAGCTTCTTGGCGTCGGAGGCCGCGAGTTGCGGGCCGTGCGCGAGGAAGAGCTTCACCTCGGCCTCGTAGAGCGCCAGCGTGCAGACGGCCTCGTAGCCGTTCTCGCTCGCCGAGTACGAGATCACGAGCGAACCCTGGCTCTCGTACAGGTACACGATCTCGTTGAGACCGGGCAGACGAGCCTGCAGCTTCTTGCGCAAGGCCTTGCCGAGCCTGGCGATGGCCGCCGGGTACTTGGCGAAGAAGCTCGCGAGCTCCGTTTCGGCGTCCGCAGTGCTTTTCTTGTCCGGCATGCTCCGGACCGTAAGGGCGAGGCCGGATCCCGTCAACGTGGATTCGCTCGCGCGACGGGTCACCTACGTGGGCACGTAGGTGAGCCGCAGCACGTTCTCGTCGACCCGCTCATGGCCTGCGAGCCGCAACGGCGGCCGCGGCCCGGCGAAGTAGGGCTTGCCCGCCCCAAGCACGACCGGATGCAGGTAGATCCGATACTCGTCGATCAGGCCGAGCTCCGTGAGGCTTCGCGCGAGCTCCGGGCCTGCGACCTCGATCTCGCCGTCGCGCTCGGCCTTCACGGCGCGCAACGTGCGCTCGAGCTCGCCACGCACGAGCGTCGCGTTCTGGCCCACCGAATCGAGCGTGTTCGACACGACCCACTTGGGCTGCTTGCGCCACGCGAGCGCGAATTCACGCTCCGCCGGCCCCCACCCCGCGTGCTCGTCGTCCCAATAGCGCATGAGCTCGTACACGCGCCGCCCATACACGCTGCCCGCCTGCCGCTGCGCTTCCTCGACGAAGATCCGAAAGAGCGCCGCACTCGGCCCAAACGCCTCGTGATCGACGTACCCGTCGAGGCTCACGTTCATCCCGAACACGAACTTGGCCATGCGCTTCCTTGCTCCGATTCCAGCGTGCCCAGCCTACGCAACGCTTCGCCCGTTCTCAGCCGCGCGCGACGGTGAGCAAGAGGCGCGGGGCGGTGGGGCTCGCGGGTTCGGAGGCGAAGCCGCCGGCGATGGAGCGCAGGGAAAGCGAGTGCGAGGCGAGCAGCGGGCGCAGCTCGTCGAGCTCGTAGAGGCGCACGTCCTCGCGCCAGCGGCGGGCGGTGCCGTTGCGGACGAGCTCGACTTCCTTGACGACGCGGCGGCCGGAGTCGGCGAGCGAGCGGCGCTCGCGCAGCAGGAAGTCGTCGCCTTCGCGCGTGGTCTCGTCGCGCAGGTTGGCGCGCACGAAAGCGGGATTCATGAGGTCGAGCACCGCGAGGCCGCCGGGGCGCAACACGCGCGCGATCTCGGCCATCACGCGCGCGTCGCCGAGCTCGCCGAAGTAGCCGAAGGACGAGAACAGGTTGACGAGCGAGTCGAAGCTCGCGCTGGCGAAGGGCAATTCGCGCGCGTCGGCGCGCACGAGGCGGCCGGCGAGGAGTCGTTCCGCGCCGGGCAGCGTGCGTGCGGCGGCGAGCAGGTCCGCGGAGAGGTCGAGGCCGAAGACGTCGACACCCGACTCGCGCAGGAGCAGCGTGTGGCGGCCGAAACCACAGCACAAATCGAGCGTGCGGCCGCGCACGCCGTGCTCGACGAGCCAGCGCACTTCGGGCCGCGCGGCCTCGAGATCGCGGTGCGGGTAGACCGCACGGTAGTCGTCGCGGAACGCCTCCTCGAACCAGGCCTGCGTCACGGGCGCGAGAGCTCCATGCGGATGCCGAGGTCGCCGCGGCGCGCGGGGGCGCTCGCGACCACCTGTCCGTCCTTGCTGTCGATGTCGCCGTCGGGGTCGTAGAGCGCGGCGACCTCGAACGGGACGTCGGGCGGCAGCGGTGCGCCGATGAGCGTGGTGTCGCGGCTGAGCGTGAAGACGAGCGCACGCGAGCCGTCGTCGCGGCGCACGAGGCCGGCGCGCTCGGGCTCGGGGTCGCGCAGGTCGACCATGTAGGCCCACAGCGGC
>JABWBL010000443.1 GCA_013360535.1 Planctomycetaceae bacterium | reverse complement strand
GATCTCGCCGCGCGCCTGCTCGGGCGCCATGTAGTGCGGCGTGCCGACGGTCGCGCCGGAGCGGGTCATGCGCCCGCGCGAGCTCGCCGCCTTCTCGTCGGGGGCGTCGCTGGTCAGCGCGAGGCCAAAGTCGAACAGGCGGGCGCGACCGTCGCGCTCCAGCGCGATGTTCGAGGGCTTGACGTCGCGGTGCAGCACGCCGCGGGAGTGCGCGTGCTCCAGCGCGGTGGCCACGTCGACGATCGCGCGCACGACGGCCTCGATCCATGTCGTGGCCGTGACCTCGGCATCTGCAGGAGACTGCGGTGTCTCGCCACGGATCGCTGCCGTGAAGTCGGACGACGAGAGGCTCTCCGGCGCGCGCCCCTGCACCGCCTCGAGCACTTCCGCGAGCGTCGCGCCCTCGAACAGCTCCATCGCGAAGTAGGGCAGGCCCTGCGCTTCGCCGACGGTGTAGAGCGGCACGATGTTCGGATGCTGAAGGCGCGCGACGGCCTCGGCCTCGCGCCGGAAGCGCTCGCGCGCGCTGGGGAAGAACAGGTGCTCGGGCCGGATCAGCTTGAGCGCCACGAGGCGTCCCAGCGGCTCCTGCACGGCGCGGTACACGACGCCCATGCCGCCGCCGCCGAGGCGCTCGAGCAGCCGGAACTCGCCGAGTCGCTCGGGAAAGTCCCGCTCCCCTCCCGCCGCGGGCTCGAGCAGTCCGACGCGCCGCAGGGCCGAGAGTCGCCGGCGCAGCTCGCTCGCGTGCTGCGGATGCGCCTCGCAGGCGGCGTCGAGCGCCTGCTGCAGCTCCGCGGGATCGCGCTCGAGGCACTGCGCGAGCAGCTCGTCGACCTGCTCCTCGAACGGCGCGCTTCCGGGCACGGGGCCACCCGGCGAGGCAGCACTCGGCTCGGGTCGGCGTTCCATGCTCGGCAGTAGAAGCTCCCTCGGACGGGCCGTGCCGGCAAGCCCCGCGGCGCATTAGGATGCCCGGGACAGCGCGGGAGACGATGGCCGAGTCCGACGAAGCGAGGATCGAGCGAGCGAGCCGAGGCGACGTGCGCGCGGCGGAGGAGCTGCTCGAGCGCCACCTGCCGGACCTGCGCCGCTACGTGCGCCGGCGCGTGAGCCCCGCCCTGCTGGCGCACGAGTCGACCTCGGACCTCGTCCAGTCGGTGTGCCGCGAGGTGCTGCAGGATCTCGCGCACTTCCGGCCGCAGGACGAGGCTTCGTTCCGCGCCTGGCTGTGCCAGTCGGCCCTGCGCAAGATCCTCGACCGCCAGCGGTTCCACGCCGCGGAGAAGCGGGACCGCGCGCGGGAGGCGGGGGCGTTCTCGCGCGACGAGCTCTCCGCGCTCGCGGCCTCGTTCCCGTCTCCCAGCGGCGATGCAATGCGGCAGGAGGAGCTCGAGCGGCTCGAGCGGGCGCTCGGCGAGCTCGACGAGTCCGACCGGCGGCTCGTGCTCCTGATCCACCTCGAAGGCCTGAGCCACGCGCAGGCCGCGGAACGGCTCGGCACGACCGAGGTGAACTCGCGCAAGCAGCTGTCGCGGGCCCTCGCACGGCTGTCGCGCCTGCTCTGAGTGCTCGAGGAGCTCGTTGCGCCGTCGCCTCGGGGCGCCGGACGGCGAGACCGTGTGGATCCTCCCAGCCTCTGGGGCGCGCGAGAGTTCGCGCGTGCGCCCTTCACCGCGATTTTTCCGGGTTTGCCTGTCACGGTTGCGCCGCCGCCGCGCTTCCCAGCCCGGAGGCTCTCCATGAACCCGCGCCAGGCATTCGTCACGCTCTCGCTGCTCCTCGCCATCGCTCCGCTCGCCCGCTCCCAGGTCACCGTGCGCGTCAGCGTCGACTCGGGAGGCCTGCAGGGCAACGCCAACACGGGCCCGACGGTGGTCTCGGGCGACGGCCGCTTCGTGGCCTTCGCGAGCAACGCGAGCAACCTCGTCGCCGGCGACACCAACGGCGTGACGGACGTGTTCGTCCACGACCGGCTCCTCGCGACGACCGAGCGCGTGAGCGTCTCGACCGCCGGCCTCCAGGGCAATTTCCAGAGCGGAGTCTCGGGCAACTCCGGTTTCCTGGAGGTGCTGCCCCCGGGCCTGTCGATCTCGGCGGACGGACGCTTCGTCGTGTTCGAGAGCAACGCGACCAACCTCGTCGCCGGCGACACCAACGCGCGCACGGACATCTTCCTGCGCGACCGCCAGCTCGGCACCACCGAACGCGTCAGCCTCAAGGCCGGCGGCTCCCAGTGCGGCAGCGACTGCTTCCGCCCGAGCGTCAGCGACGACGGCCGCTTCATCACGTTCCAGTCCGGCGACAACTCGATCGTCGTCGGCGACATCACCGGCTTCGACGTCTTCGTGCGCGACCGCTCGATCCCGAGCACGTTCAAGGTGAGCCTCGGCAACGGCGGGATCCAGGGCAACAACGACTCGGAACCGTTCGCGGGCCCCGGCGCGATCTCGAACGACGGCCGCTACGTCGTGTTCCGCTCGCTGTGCAGCAACTTCGTCGCCGGCGACACGAACGCGACGTGGGATGCCTTCGTGCACGACCGTACGCTGCTCGTCACGACGCGGGCGAGCGTCTCGAACGCCGGCGCGCAGGGCAACTCCGGCAACGGCGGCGTCGACGGCGCGCGCATGTCAGCGGACGGCCGCTACGTCGCCTTCGCGAGCCAGGCGACGAACCTCGTGCCCGGCGACGTCAACGGCTTCTCGGATGTCTTCGTGCGCGACCTCGTCGCGGGAACCACGGTCTGCGCGAGCCTCGATTCGAGCGGCGTCCCTGCGGCGAACGGCGTGGTTTCCGTGCCCTTCATCTCCGCCGATGGCCGTTTCGTCGCCTTCGACAGCGCGTCGTCCGTGCTCGTGAGCGGCGACGCCAACGGCCGTCGCGACGCCTTCCTGCGCGACCTGTCCACGGGGGTGATCCGCATCGCGAGCCGCTCCTCGGCCGGCGTGGCCTCGAGCCAGGACAGCTACGCGGGCTCGCTCTCCTCCGACGGCCGCTTCGTCGCCTTCTGGAGCCTCGGCTCGACGCTCGTCGCCGGCGACACGAACGCGCGCTGGGATGCCTTCGTGCACGATCGCGGTTCCAACTCCGCCATTTCCTACTGCACCGCAGGGACCTCGACGAACGGCTGCACCGCGACGATGGGGGCCGTCGGAACCCCCAGCGCGAGCGCTGGCGCCGGGTTCACGCTGTTCGCCTCGAACGTCGAGGGCCAGAAGTCGGGGCTCATCTTCTACGGCCTCGACAACGCGGGCTTCACGCCGGTCGCGTGGGGGACGGGCTCGTCGTTCCTGTGCGTCAAGTCGCCGACACAGCGCTCGACCGCGACGAATTCCGGCGGCACCGCGAATGCCTGCGACGGCACGCTCGCGCTCGACTGGAACACGCTCGCGACGAACCCGACCGTGCTCGGCTTCCCGTTCACGGCGGGCCAGCAGGTCTTCGCGCAGGCCTGGTACCGCGACCCGCCGAGCCCCAAGTCGACCGCGCTCTCCAACGCCGTCGAGTTCGTCGTCGAGCCCTGACGCGCGGGGGTCGGCGCCCCGTGGGTGCCCGTCGCAGCGCGCGCGACGAGCTGTCGTGGTGCGCGCCCGGCATCGAAACGATCG
>JABWBL010000442.1 GCA_013360535.1 Planctomycetaceae bacterium | reverse complement strand
CGGCGCGCACGATGGCGCAGGGGCCGGCCCGCATCGCCGGCGGGGTCGCGGGCATCGCGCTCGTCACGGCCGGATTCGTCGGCCTGCACGGCATGACGCGCAGCCTCGAGGCCGAGATCGACGTGTGGAGCCAGGAGGCGTTCCGCGATCGTGTGTACGTGCGCGACATGCCCGGGCGCAGCTTCGAATCGGTGGCGGCGGCGTTGCACCAGCATCCGGAGGTGCTCGGCGTCGAGCCGAACATGGCGCGCCATTACGAGCCGTTCCTCGTGATCGGCACGCGCGAGGCGGAGCTCGCGAGCTACGGCCCCTGCAAGGACGACCCGAAGCTGCTCGCGGCGCTGCGCGACGGCAAGGGCATGATCGTGTCGCGGCGGCTCGCCAAGCACCGCGACTACGAGCTCGGCGACCTCGTGCACATGGAAGCGCCCGGCGGCCGCGTCGAGAGCTTCCCGGTGGTCGCGATCACCGACGCCTACGGCTACTTCCCCGATCCCGACGAGCGCCTGTACGGCATCGTCAGCGACCGCTGGATGAAGGAGCTCTTCTGCCTCGACACGACGGAGGTGTCGAACTTCTCGGTGCGCTTCCGCGACGGGACGGACCTCGACGACGCCGAGGCGATCGTGCGCGCCACGCTCGAGCTGCCCGACCGCGGCGTGACCGTGAAGACCGGCGCCTACCTGTACTGGTGGCACTCGACCGACATCGCGCGCGACTTCCTCCTGTTCGACATCATCCTCGCGCTGACGCTCGCGCTCGCGGGCCTGGGCGTGCTCAACGGCCAGCTGCTCTCGGCGCTCGAGCGCTCGAAGGAGCTCGGCGTCCTCAAGGCGCTCGGCATGAGCTGGCAACAGGTGTTCGGCAGCGTGATGCTCGAGTCGCTGGTCGTCGGTGTCGTCGGGGGAGCGCTCGGCGCCGCCCTCGGCGCGGCCGTGATCCCGGTCGTGGTCCAGGCGCTGACGGTCATCTCCGGCCTCCCGCTCCCGGTCGCCGGTCCCGGCATCTTCCTGCCGCTCGGCTTCGCCGGAGCGGTGCTCGTCTCGCTCGCCGCCGGGCTCTACCCGGTCTGGCGCATGCACCGCAACGACGCCATCGCGGCCGTCCGGCTCGGCGGCTGACCCCCGCGGAGCGATTTTGGCGCCGTGGGGGGCTGGACGAGGCCCCTCCGGTGCCGCTATAACCTTCTCCCCCAAAGGCGGGGACGTAGCTCAATCGGTTAGAGTACCGGCCTGTCACGCCGGTGGTTGCGGGTTCGAGTCCCGTCGTCCTCGCCACCTCGCCTTGCCGAGGCTCGCTGCGCACGAGCGCAGCGGGCCTCGGATTCTTTTGGCCGCTTCGCGGCAGTCCCGCAGCGCACGAGCGCACCGGGCCTCGGCCCTCCGCACGCAGGCGCAGCGGGCCTCGGGGCTTTTTCGGGGCTCGCGGGCCCAGCGGCCCGGGGCCCAGCCGTGGGGATGCGACCTCGCGAGGCCCCTCCGGCGATCCATGGCGCCTCGCCTTCTGGTGCACGCGCGGAGTTGGCATGAGGGTCTGCTCCGAACTTGCACCCCAAGGTAGGACGCTATTGAGTAACGTGCTCCTGCTGCCTGTTCTCAGTAGCCGTCCTCCGAGATTCGCGTTGCGCGCCACCGCGCCGCACGCGCTTCCGCCGCTTTCGAGGAGAGAACTGTCTGCGTCTTTCCCTGAGACGCCTCTGGTTCACCATGGAATCACGAACGCGCTGGTCACCCGTCGTGTCGGTCTTGGGCTTGGCCACGCTGGGAGTGCTCGCCGTCGCGTTGACTTGGTGGATGAGTGTCTCGCGCGGGTCACGAACCGCTGAACCCGCGGAACCGTCGCCGGGGGCGAAGCTCTCGGCAGCAGCGAGCGTGGAGGCCCACGAGCGCCACGCGAGCGCGCTCTCGAAGGGAGAAACCAGCCTTCAAGAACCGGCGGGCTCCAACGAGCCCGCGCCGCGCCAGACCCGACGGGTGTGCGTGGAGGACCTGCAAGGCGCGAGCATTTCGGGCGCGACGATCTTCCTCCGCGATGAAGCTGGCCTGCGGGAGTGTGGTGTCACGGCGGCGGACGGCTGCGTCGCGATCACCGAGGGAGAGTCGCCTCCGCTCGCGTTCCACGCGCGAGCGGACGGGTATTCGGCAGGCCGGTCTGCGGTCAGCCCAGCCAGCGCGGACCCCATCGTCCTTCGACTCGCGCCGGCGACCCGGATCTCCGGTCGGGTGCGGTTGCCGGACGGCGCTGCGGCCGGACCGGATGTGATCGTGATCGCCGTGCCCGTCGACACGTTCGTCGACCCGCGCCTTTCCGTGGAGCAGCTCCTGGGCGAGCCGGACCTCCTGCACACCCGCACGCTCGCCGATTCGAGTTTTGAACTGTCAAGCCTCGACCCGCGCAAGCCGAGTCACACGCTGTTTGCGGCTGGGCAGGGCTGCGCGTCTGCGGAGCCGCTGAAGGGGGTTAGTCCTGCGGCGACGGACGTGTCCTTGGTCATCGCGCCGGTCTACGCGTTGGGGGTGCGGTGGGTCACTCCCGACGGCAGCACCGCGCGGGTGTGCAACGCGTTTGGCTACGCGGACGATCGCCGATCGAAGCTGTCGGATCCCGATGCGCAGTGGATCACCCGCCTTCAATTGCAGGCGCGACTCCTGGGATTGGGTGGCGACGAAGACGATCCCGAGTCGTACTCCGACCTCTTCATCGCCTGCTCCAAGTCGGGCCGACGCGTGAGCGAACTCGGCCCCGTCGAGCTTGCCTGGACTCCTCCGGGGTACTTCGAGATCTCGGAGTCGTTCATGCTCCCGTCGCTCGCGCAGGGACTGGCGATTCGAGACGTCCTGTTGAGTCCTTCGACCGACGGGTTTGGAGACGTTCGCGTCTCCGTGCATGGGCTGCCCGCCGAGCTGCTCCGCGCGTCACGGATCGACACGCCCTTGATCGTTCGACTGAAGGACGCAAAGGGTCGGTCATTCTCCTTCGGCTCGTCCTCACCCCAGGGCGCGTTGCTGCGGAACGTGCCGAGTGGACGCTACGCGGTGTCCATCGATCTACTTCCGACAGCAACCGGGATTCCAGCGCCCGAGATCTCGATCGCAGAGGGCGTTGTCGAGCACCGGGTGACCGTCGCGTCCGTTGACAGCATCGAACTGCTGCCGCGGTTTTCCAGCGGCGTCGCCTACGACGGAATGCTCTCCGTTTTCGTCGGTTGTGGCGCGCAACTCGAACCCGGGCGTCCGCTGGCGGGCGGCGTCGTCAAGTTCTCGCGGCCTCCCTACCAGCTACCGATCGAGAAGGCGGGCGTGGTCACGTTGGAGCTCCAGTTCCCCAAGCCGCTCGGGAGCCGGGCGCGGCAGCTGATCGACGCGAGCCAGCAGGCGCCCGTGGTCCTGGAGCTCGACTGAGGATCCGCGCCACGGGGCCCTCGTGCCCCCCCAAGCCCGCATTTCTCACCAGAATCTACTGCGGCCGCGCTATCTCGGCGCATGCTGCGCGGTTGGAGCAGTTGACCGTACAGGTCGCCTCCGGGTCGAAACCGCTCCAACCGCTTGCGAGCGCTCGAGCTATCGCGCCCTCGCTACGATTCTGGTGAGAAATGCGGGCTAGGCGCCGGTTGCCTCGTGCCACGAAGTCCGCGCGAAAGCAGGGGCTCCGCTTCGGAGAGTGAGTCGGGGCTCACGGTTCAGCCGTCCCGGCGGGCCTCGGGGCTTTTTCGGGGCTCGCGGGGGGCTATCCTCGGGGTCCCCAAGCGCCCGATGGACCTCGCCACGCTCCCCCCGCCGATCCTGATCTCCGACGAGCGTGGCCTGAATGGGCTGCTCAGTGAGGCCGAGGGAGCGACCCGCATCGCGGTCGACACCGAAGCGGACTCGTTCTTCAACTTTCGCGAGAAGGTCTGCCTCGTGCAGATCACCGTCGGCGAGCGCGACTTCCTCGTCGATCCGCTCGCGCGACTCGACCTCGGGCCGCTGGGGCGGCTGTTCGCGGACCCGCGCAAGACCAAGGTCTTCCACGACGGCGAATTCGACATCCTGATCCTGAAGCGCGAGTGGGGGTTCGAGTTCAAGAACCTGTTCGACACGCGCATCGCGGAGGCGGCGCTGGGCGTCGAGAGCCCGGGCCTCGCGGCGGTGCTGCGCGCGCGCTTCGGGATCGAGCTCGACAAGTCGATGCAGCGCTCGGACTGGAGCGCGCGGCCGCTTTCGGACCGGCAGATCGCCTACGCGCGACTCGACACGCGTTTCCTCGTGGCGCTGATGGACTCGCAGCGGCCGGAGCTCGAGTCGCGCAACCGCATGATGATCCTCGAGGGCGAGTGCGCGCGGCTGGAGCGGCTGGTGCCGGCGCCGCAGGCGTTTTCGCCGGACGAGTTCGTCAAGCTCAAGGGCGCGCGCGCGCTCGACCTCGCGGGGCAGCGGCGCCTGCGCGAGCTGTACGCCGAGCGCTACGCGCTGGCGGAGCATTTCGACCTGCCGCCGTTCAAGGTCGTCGGCAACGACACGCTGCTCGAGCTCGCGCGGATGGACGCGCGCAGCGAGGCCGACCTGACGCGCGTTCC
>JABWBL010000441.1 GCA_013360535.1 Planctomycetaceae bacterium | reverse complement strand
AGGCGCGCGTCGTCGTCCGCGTAGCTCGCGGAACCGTCGCGGATCGGCCGCAAGTCGAACAGCGCGGGCATGAGCCAGCGGTTCGCCGCGAGCAGCGCGGCGCCGCCGAGCGCCATCGCGATCACGAGGTTCTTCGCCGCCTGCGATCTGGGTGCGTGGGGCTTCACGGTGCTCCCTCAGGAACCTTCGAGCGTCCCGACGGCGAGGTTGACGAGCCCGGCCTGACCGCAGGCGTCCATCACCCGGACGATGTCCTCGTGGTGCACGAGGCGATCGCCGCGGATCGTGATCGGGGTCTGCGGATCGCGTGCGGCAGCCGCGCGCAGCTCGCGTTGCAACGCCGCGGCGTCGAGCGTGCGTCCGCCGAGCGCGAAGGATCCCTCGCGCGAGACGTTGATCACGAGCTCTTCGCTCTCGACCTGCCGCCGTTCGCCGCTCTGCGCCGCGGGCAGCTCGAGCTCGAGCGCACGCTCCGGATCGAGGAACGTCGTCGCGCACAGGAAGAACACGAGCAACAGGAACACGAGGTCGGTCATCGACGTCAGGTTCAACGCCTGCTCGTCCAGCGGCTGTTCGTCGCGCAGGTGCATCGTTCGCTCCTAGGCCGCCTGCGTGGCGACGGGTTCGGTGGGGACGCTGTCCGACGCAGCGGGGGCCTCAGGCTTCGGAGCCGGCGGCGGTGTGACGATCCCGCGGCGCAGCGTGTCGACGGCGCGCGCGTGGAGCTCCTCGAGGTCGCGCGAGAAACGCTCGACGCGCGACTTCAGCACGTAGTAGAGGACCTGGGCGGGCACCGCGATCGTGAGGCCCGCCGCGGTCGTGACGAGCGCCTGGCTGATGCCGGCCGCGAGCATCTCCGGCCGCCCGAGGCTCGCGCTCGACGCCACCGTCGAGAACGCGACGATCATGCCGTACACCGTGCCGAGGAAGCCGAGCAGCGGCGCGAGCATTGCGGTGTAGACGAGTGGCTTGAGGTTGGCCGAGAGCGAGCGCACCTCGCGCAGGCCCGCCTCTTCCGTCTGTTTCTCGCGCTCGAGGTACGGCGCGTTCCAGTGGCTCAGCGCGACGCGCAGCACACGTGCCGCCGGTGTCGAGGCGCGCTCGACGACGTCGAGACCCCGCGCGAGGCCGCCGCTCGCGAGCGCCGGCAACAGCTCGCGCTCGAGGCTCGCGACGCCGACGGCGCTCGCACGCAGTCGCACCGCCCGTTCGATCGCGTACGTGAGCGCGATCGCCGAGCACAGCGCCAGCGGGATCATCACGGGACCGCCCGAGAGGACCATGTCGAGGACGCTCGAGAGCGGCGTGCCTGCGGGCGTGGGAGAAGACTGGAAGGTGGTGAGCATGGCGGAAATTCCTGATTTCGAAGGGGTTTCAGCGGCCGAGCGCGTCGAGGCGCTGCTTTGCGCGCACCGCGAAGGGCGAGTCGGGATGGCGCGCGACGAGGTCCGAGTAGCGCGCGCGGGCCTTGTCCGGGCGTTCGAGTGCCTCGAGCTCGCCGGCGGCGAGGAAGCTGGCTTCGGCGACGAGCTCGCCGCCCTCGAAGAGCAGCGCGATCTTGAGGAAGCTCGCGAGCGCGTCTTCGTGCCGACCGGCCTTGGCGTCCAGCTTGCCGAGCTCGAGGCGCGCGAGCGAGCCGACGCGGCCCTTGTCGGTGGCGGCGACCCGTTCGAGCGCGGCGCGGGCTCCGCGCTCGTCTCCACGCGCCGCGACGGCGCGCGCGCGCCACAGGTCGGCTTCGAGCGCGTTGGCAGGGTTCGCTCCCCGCCGCGCGAGCTCGACCAGCGTCGCCTCGCACTCCTTCCAGCGCCCGAGCTCGCCCAGCGACACGCCCAGCTCGAACAGCGCATGGGGAGCGCTCGCATGGCGTGGCAGGTCCTTCGCGAACGTCGCGAGCAGCTCCGCGCACTCGGCGAAGCGCCGCTGGCGGAAGCGGCAGTCGGCCGCGAGGAAGCGCGCTTCCCCTGCGAGTTCGTGGCTTGCGTGCTCGTCCGCGACCTTCTTGAAGCACACCGCGGCGTCGTCGACACGTTCGCCGCGCAGATGGACGAATCCGAGCTTGTAGAGCGCCTGCGGAACGACCTTCGCGGAAGCGCTCGGCAAGGCGAGCTCGTACAGCGCTCTCGCGCGCTCGAGATTGGGCTGCGCGAAGCGCAGCTCGCCAGCGAAGAAGCACGCTTCCGCCGCCTGCGCCTTGGCCGACGTGTCGGGCGCGAGCTTGGCCGCCGTGCGCGCGAGCGCTTCGGCCTCGTCGGCATCCTTCGCCTCGATCGCAAGCCACGCGCTCTCGACCAGCGCCTCGGTCTGGATGCCACGCTCGCCGCGGGCGCGCCGCAGCAGGTCCTCGAACAAGGGCTTCGCCTCCGCGGCGCGTTGCGCCTCCTTGAGGAGCGCCGCGACCGCGCGGCACGCGTCGAGCAGCTTGCGCGGATTCGTCGAGGATTTCTGCAGTTTCGCGTAGGCCTCGAGGCTCGCCTGGAGGTCTCCGGCGCGCGTCGCGCTCCACAGCGCGAGTTCCGCGACCGCGGTCTCGAGCTCGGGCTCGAGTTCCGCCTGCGCGAGCGGGGCGAGCGTCGCCGCCGCCTCTTGCGCCTTGTGCAGCAACTCGAATTGGTGCTCATGCAAATTGCCGCTCTTGAAATCGAGCATGATCTGTCGAACGTTGAACTGGTGCGCGATGGCATCGATCGTGAAGGCCTGTTGCTCAAACTCAATATCGAGGAACTCAAGCGGAAGGCAAAAGCCGAAGCCCCCGCTGCTTCACGGCCCAAAGCTTATTTATAGAAACACCGCAGAGCAAAACCATTTTCTTGAAATGGCCTTTTTGTCTTAATGTCCCAGAGCGTTTTGCTTTATGAGAAACACCCACTTCATTCCATCTCATTGAGGAAAAAATGTTGAAAAGAATATCAACTCTCGCTTCGACCGCCGTGTGGTTCTGCCTGGCTTTCGTTGCCCTCGCAACCGCGGGCGCGCGCGAAACGACCACGTGGATCGAACAATTGCTCCTGTGGGAGCGCGTCAGCGGCGAGCCACAAGATGCCACGTATCAAGCTTTCAAAACTGCGCAAGCTTATGTCTATGACGAACGCTGGAATGACGCCATTACCAATTTGCAGAGTTTCATCACGAAGTATGCGCAAAGCAAATACGTTGATGACGCCCAGTTTTGGATGTGCTATAGCCGCGAGAAACGCGGTGATGACGCGGAGACCGTGTTCACGGCATATAAAGATTTCATCGCCAAATACCCGCGCAGTGAGTATGTGGATGACGCCAAAGCCAACATGATTAAACTTGCCACCACACTGGCCGGCGCCGGCAAAACGAAATACCGCGCGGAAGTCGCGGCCATGCAATCGAGCGACGATGAAGAGTTGCGGTTGCAAGCCCTCTACGCCCTGAGCCAGCATGATGATCCGGCTACGGTGCAAACGCTCACGAGTTTGTTGGAATCCGAGACCAACGCCAAGATTCGCCAAAAGATTGTGCATGTGTTCGGCAATTTGAGTGATGCTTCCGCAGGCGAGACCTTGAGTCGTTTGGCCACGAGCGACCCCGATGCCGGTGTGCGCAAAAGCGCCGTGTATGCGATTGGCAATCGCAGCAGCAGTGG
>JABWBL010000440.1 GCA_013360535.1 Planctomycetaceae bacterium | reverse complement strand
GCATTCGTCTCGTGCGGCCGCGGCTGCAGCTGCGCCTGATGGGCGCGTTCCTCGGCGTCGCGCTGCTCGCGCTCACGCTGCAGTACCTCGTGTTCCAGCGGGTGCTGGTCGAGGCCGCGGCGGAACTGCCCCACGACGGCGCAGCGCTGCTGGTGCAGACCAACGGGCGCCTCGCGCTGGTGTTCGGCGTCACCGTGCTGTTGCTCCTCCCGGCGACGTTCGCGGTCGGCCTGCTCGTGACCCATCGCCTCGTCGGGCCGATCTACCGCTTCGAGAAGTACCTCGCGCAGGTGATCGCGGGCGAGACGCGCGAGCCGTGCCGCATCCGCAAGGGCGACGAGCTCGTCGAGCTGTGCGAGCTCATCAACCGCGCCACGGAGCCTGTCCGGCAGCCATCAGCTTCCACCGACGAGCGCGAGCTCGCGGCCTGAGCGTCGATGAAGCTGCGCGCGAAGATCACGCTGATCGTCGCCGGTGTGGTCGCGAGCTACGCGCTGCTCGACCACGCCCTGCAACGCTGGATCGTCCAGCCGCGTTTCGACGAGCTCGAGCGCCGCACGGCCCAGACCGATGCGTCGCGCGTGCGCCGTGCGTTGACCGCGGAACTCTCCGCGCTGGAAGCGCGTTGCTCGGAGTGGGCCGCGTGGAACGAGACCTGCGCGTTCGTCGCGGGGGCGCGCGACGACTCCGACCCCGAACGCACGCGGCGTGTCGCGGAGTTCCGCGAGCGCAACCTCGGGCTGGAAGCCTTCCGCCAATCGCGCATCGACCTGCTCTACCTCGTCGACGCCGATGGAAGCGTGCGTTTCGGCCGCGTGCGCGACCTCGAGAGCGGTGCCGAGCTGCGCCTCGCCGAGCTCGACTTCGACCGACTCACCCCCGGCCACCCGTTCCTGCTGCAGCCCGGTCGCGCGGGCGCGGCGGAGTCGCGGCAGGTCGGCGGGCTCGTGCTCACCGGTCTCGGGCCGATGTTCGTCGCCTCGCGGCCGCTCGCGTGCGGCGAAGGCGGCTCGGTGATCCTCGGACGCATCCTTTCGCCGTCGGTGCTCGAGACGCTCGCGGCGCGCACGGAAGTGCCGTTCGAGGTGCTGCGCCTCGATGGCGAGCTGCCTGCGCGCGACGCGGACGTCCTCGACGAGGCCACGGCGTCGGTCGAGCCCGTCGTCGCCACTCGGGACGAGCACGCACTCGACGCCTGGGTCGCCCTCGACGACCTGCGCGGCCGTCCGGCGCTGCTCGTGCGTGCCACGCTGCCGCGCTCGATCTCCGCGAGCGGCTCGGATGCGCTGCGTTTCGCGCTCGTCTCGACCATCGCGGCGGGCATGCTGCTCCTGTTCGTGCTGCTCGCGGTCCTGCGGCGCGCCGTGATCGACCCCATCGCGCGCCTCACCGACCACGCGCTCGAGATCGGTCGCACGGACGACTACGGCCGCAAGGTCGCGCTCGAGCGCGACGACGAGCTCGGAGTCCTCTCGCGCGAGCTCGAGAGCATGATGGGCAAGCTCGAGACCTCGCGAGCGCAGCTGGTCGACACCGCACGCGCCGCCGGCATGAGCGAGATCGCCACGGGCATCCTGCACAACGTCGGCAACGTCCTGAACAGCGTCAGCGTGTCGTCCGGTCAGATCGCGCATCGGCTCAAGGAATCGCGCCTGCCGAAGCTGCTCAAGCTGGCGGAGCTCGTCCGCGACAAGGGCGAGAACCTCGGCGCGTTCATCGCGAACGACCCCAAGGGCAAGCACGTCGCGCCGTTCCTGCTCGACGTCAGCGAGGCGCTGCGGCAGGAGCGTGAGGAGCTCGAGGAAGAATCGCGTGCGCTGCAGGAAGGTGTCGAGCACATCGCCAAGCTCGTGCAGTCGCAGCAGGAACTCGCGGGCCACAAGGAGCTGCTCGAGCCTGTCGAGCTCGGGCCGCAGGTCGCGCTGGCGTGGAGCCTCGTCTCGCGCGGGCTCGGCCCCGGTCTCGCTCCGCAGTTCGAGGACTCGATTCCCGACCTCGGCCGCGTGCTCGTCGACCGCCATCGCCTCGTGCAGGTGCTCGTCAACCTGCTCAAGAACGCCTGCGAGTCCGTGCGCGACGCCGGACGCCGGCCGGGCCGGATCACGGTCGGCGTCGAGCGCTCCGGCGAGCGCCTCTCGATCACGGTGAGCGACGACGGACTGGGCTTCGACGAGGCGACCGGTGCGCAGCTCTTCCGCCACGGCTTCACCACCAAACCCGGAGGCCACGGCTTCGGGCTCCATTCGTGCGCCAACGCCGCCACCGAGATGGGTGGCAGCTTGAGCGCCCGCAGCGACGGTCCCGGTCGCGGCGCCACGTTCGTGCTCGAGATCCACGCGCCCGCGCGCCGCGCTGCCGCGTAGAGGACCCCATGACTGCCCACGACAACCGCCGCATCCTGACCGTCGACGACAACGCCGCGATCCACCAGGACTTCCGCAAGATCCTGCTCGAGGCCTCGAACGTCGCGAGCGCGCCCGTGAGCGACGCGGAGGCGGCGCTGTTCGGGGACGACGCCCCGGCCGCGAAGGTTCCGGCGAGCGCCGCGACCGCGACGCAGGAAGCGCCCGAATACACGCTCGATTCCGCGCTGCAAGGGCAGGAGGCGCTCGAGCGCGTGCAGCAGGCGCGCAAGGAAGGCCGGCCCTACGCGCTCGTGTTCCTCGACGTGCGCATGCCGCCCGGCTGGGACGGCATCGAGACGGCGCAGAAGCTGTGGGAAGCCGATCCCGAGCTGCAGATCGTGCTTTGCACGGCGTATTCCGACTATTCGTGGCAGGAGACGGTCGCGGCGCTCGGGCGCACCGATCGCCTGCTGATCCTGAAGAAGCCCTTCGATCGCGTCGAGGTGTGCCAGCTCGCGGCGGCGTTGACGGAGAAGTGGAACCTCGTGCTGCGCGAGCGCGCGAGCCTGCAGGCCGCGATCCGCTCCGAGAAGGAGGCGCGCGCCTACGCGGCCTCGCTCGAGACGATGAACCACGCGCTCGGCTCGAGCTGGGCCACCGCGGAGAACGAGCTCAAGCGGCGCGGCGACTACATGATGCGCGTCGCTTCCGAGGTGCTCGCCCCGGCGCAGCTCGTGCTCGTCGAGCGCATCGCCTCGGCGCCGGCGGGCCCGCAGGCCGATCGACTGGTCGATCCGGCCATCGCGATCGTCTCGGCGATCACGCACGTGCTCGACCTCGCCGCGCTGGACGTCGGCGCGGCCAAGGCCTCGAACGGGCTCACGCGTCCGATCGAGCTCGCCCGTCAGGTCGTGAAGGCCGAGGCCGAGCTCGCACGCCAGCGCAACGTCAAGCTCGAGCTCAGCTGCGCCCCCACGGTGCCGCTCGAGCTCGTCACCGACGCCGCGCGGGTCACGCGCATCCTCACCGAGCTCGTCGACAACGCGCTGCGGCACACCAGCGACGGCACGGTCGAGCTCGCGCTCGACGTGCAGCCCGCTCCCGGCGACGACGGCCAGCTCCTGCGCTGCCAGGTGCGCGACACTGGACGCGGCCTGTCGAACGAGGCGCGCGCGCGCCTGTTCGAGCCGTTCAACTCCCCCGACGGCACGCGCAGCGGCTTGGGCCTCGCGGCCTCCAAGCGCTCCGCGCACCTGATCGGCGGCGACCTGCA
>JABWBL010000439.1 GCA_013360535.1 Planctomycetaceae bacterium | reverse complement strand
TGGTGCACCACTGGCAGGCGCACTTCGGCACGCCCGGCCGCGGGCGCTACGGTCGCGAGGTGGCGGCGGCGGTCGACTACCTGCTCGCGCGCGCCGATGGCAACGCCACGGCCGCGCGCGGGTACATCGCGGTCAGTCTCGAGGACAAGTGGGGCATGCACGCGCACGGGTATGCGCTGCTCGCCCTGTGCAACGCGTTCACGCTCTCGCCCACGAGCGACCGCGGAGGCCGCATCGCGGCGCTGCTCCCCGACGCCGTCTCCGTCGTCGAGAAGAGCCAGACGAGCGAGGGCGGCTGGTTCTACTTTCCGTCCGCGGGGCTCGAGCACGAGAACTCGGTCACGGTGGTCGAGCTGCAGGCGCTGCGTGCCGCGCGCAACTGCGGCATCACGGTCGACTCCAAGGTCGTCGCGCGCGCGATCGACTACATCCGCCGCTGTCAGGACGAGAACGGCTCGTTCCGCTACGCGCTCGATCCGACCTCGAAGACCTCGCTCGCACTGACGGCCGCGGGCCTCGCGACGCTTCAGAACGCCGGGCGCTACGACGGGCCCGAGGTCGAGCGCGCCGTGCGCGAGATGTGGGTCGAGCTGATGGAGCGCGAGAGCGGGGCCGAGCGCGACGACTCCGGCTTCCCCCACTACGAGCGGCTGTACGTCGCGCTCGCGCTGTGGACCCACTCCGACCGGCGCATGTTCGAGCGCTGGTTCGAGAGCGAGCGCACGCTCGTGCTCAAGGAACAGCGTCCCGACGGCTCGTGGCCCGACGCGCAGTTCGGCGCCTGCCTCGCGACCGCGATGAACTGCCTGTTCCTGTCGATCGACGACGGGCTCCTGCCGCTGTTCGAGCGCTAGAGGTAGAGGCGGAGCTTGTCGACGTAGCCCTGCGCGCTGGCGCGGAAGGCCGCGATGTCGGCGTCGGTGAGCGTGCGGATCACCTTGCCCGGCAGGCCGACGACGAGCGAGCGCGGCGGCACGACAAAACCTTCCTTGACCACCGCTCCGGCGGCGATGAGCGACTCGTCGCCGATCACCGAGCCACCGAGCAGGATCGCGCCCATGCCGATCAGGCAGCGGTCCCCCACTCGCGCGCCGTGCAGCACGACGCGGTGGCCGATCGTGCACTCCTCGCCGATCACGTTGGGCACTCCCGTGTCGGCGTGGATCATCGTGAGGTCCTGGATGTTGGTGCGCCGGCCGATCGTCAGCGGCGCGTCGTCGCCGCGCAGCACGCAGCCGAACCAGATGCCGCAGTCCTCACCCAGGGTGACGTCGCCGGTCACGATCGCGTTGCTCGCGACGAAGGCGCCACCTTCGACCGGTCGGAACAGGCCCTTGCGCGGAAAGAGAGTCATCGAGGGTTCGCGCTGGAGCTAGCCAGCGAGCTGGCGGCCGAAGTCGGTCTGGAGGACGAGGAACAGCATCAGTCCGTTGTGCAGCGCGTGCACGACGTAGCACGCGACCAGTCGCTGCGTACGCAGCATCACCATGCCCATGGCGAGCGCGAGCACGAAGATCGGCAGGAACGCGAACAGGTTCCCGTGCACGGCCGCGAACAGCACGGCCGTGACCGCGACGCCGCCGCGATCGCCGAGGTTCTGCACGAGCAGCGGCTGCAGGAAGGCGCGGAAGAAGAGCTCCTCGAGCAGCGGGATCACGAGGACCGCGAGCACGAGGAACGTGACGCGCTCGAGACCCGCGAGGTCGAGCACGAGCCGCAGCACGTCCTGCTGGCGCGCCTCGAAACCGAGCACGCCCCACAACCAGGTCGACAGGAGCCCTGCGCCGACGATCGCCGGAACCGTCGCGAGGTAGGCGAGGAATCCCAGCGCAGCACTCTGCGGTGCGCCGCCCTTGCGCAGCCCGAGCGAACGGAGGCCGTCGGGATCGAGCCGACGCGCGAAGCTCGCCACCAGCGCGACCGTGCCGAGCTGCAGGCCCGCGCCGAAGAGCACCATCCCGATGCCGCTTTCCTTCAGCTCGACGCCGGCGAACTTCAGGCCGTAGCTGCCGACGATCGTCAACGCGAAGAACGTGAAGACCGCGAGGCCGAACGCCAAGGGCAACGCGTCGAACTCGCACGGCTCGGGCGTGCGATCCTGCGGCTCTCGCTGGAATCTCACGTCCTGCCGGGCGAGGTCCAACTCGTCGTCTTCCGGCCAGGACGCGGCGATTGACTTCCACTCGGCGTTTCGCGAGGCCGGTGGCAGCACGTAAGCGACGTTCGCTTCGAGGTTGGTGGCGCCGCCCCCCGCGCCCGTGCCTGCTGTCGTGAAGTTGCTCGAGCCGACGGCGCAGACCGCCCGATCCCCCCGCTGCAGCCACAGGCTCTTCGCGTGAAGCGCGCGCGGCTCGCCCAGCTCGTCCCGTGCGTGAACGAGGTGGAAGACGTGCTCGACGCTCTTGCCCGCCGGTTCGCGGATGGACTCAGGCGCGTCGAGTTCGAGGGCGCCGTCCGGCAGCCTTCGTCCGCCGACGAAGAACTCGATCCTGCGCTCACCCTGCACGGACATGATCCTCAGCAGTTTCGTGAGTAACGTGCGGGCTCCTGTGCCGAGGTCGAAGAACGGGCTCATCGCATGGACGATATCCGCTCCCGTTCCACTCCACGTCCGTTCCGCCAGCTGATCGAGCAGCGACTTGCTACCCGGGTGAACGCAGAGCAACTCCGCGCGCACGGCTCCCGGCGCCCATCCGCGGTCCGCCCACGAGGACACGTGGCGGCTCGCTCGGCGCAGGAACTCGCGCAGCGCCTGGCCCGGGTGTGCGGTTCGCTGGACGCCCTCCGGCACGAAGGAGCGAGTCCTTTCGAGGTGCGCGATGGCGTCCTCGAGCAGCCCTCGCGGCAGGTCGCCCTCCGGAGTGAAATCGAGCGCCGCCATCTGCTCGTAGTTCGAACGATAGCCCGGCTCGGTGAGATTGGCGGATCCCACCAGCAGCCGGACATGTCGCTCCCAGACGAGCAGGGCGAGCTTCGAGTGCTGGATGCCGCCCCCCGGGACTGACACCGGAAGCAGGTTCCAGCGCAGGCTGCGGTGCGGCGTGACGTGCGCGCGGTCCACGAGCACGCACGAGTAGACCTGTGCGAGCTTCTCTTCCCGCTCGATGAGATAGGCCCGCCGATCCTCGTTCGGATCGCTCTCGATGCCCGCGAAGCGCCCGAGGCAGTGCTCTTCGAAGAACGGCCCGTCGAACGTGTACGTGCTCGCGACGCAGCCGATGGGCGGCCCCGCCTCGTCGGGCGGCTCCCAGAACGAGAGCAACCTCGTGCCGCGCGGCTCGACCGTCTTCGTGCTCACCGGCCCAGCCTCCGCAGGTCGCGCAGGAAGAGCGTCACGGACTCGGTGCGGTAGTCGTGAACGAAGGAGTCCCGGCCATCGGGAGCTGCCTCGCGCAAGTATTGGGGGCGCGCGACGATGTGATCACCGCGCACGCGCTCGAACCACGGACGCTTGCCGTCGGGAGGCTTGCCGTGCTGCGCGTCGGTATGGTGCTCGAGCGCGGCCGCCAGCATCCGCTGGGGCGTCGTCGCACCCGCGTATCGCTCGCAGATCGTCTGAACCCCCGGCTCGGACTCGAGCAGCAGCGGCGTCGCGAGTACGCGCTTGCGCGCGGCCTCGACCCGCGCGGG
>JABWBL010000438.1 GCA_013360535.1 Planctomycetaceae bacterium | reverse complement strand
GCGGCACGTTCGGCGCCGTCTCGCCCGCGAGGAACGCGGCGCTCAGGCGCGCCATCACGCGCACCGACAGCCGCTCGGTCACCGCGTGCGAGAGGTCCGTGCCGCGTCCGACGCCCTGGTACTCGTGGTGGTGCTCGTGCGCGTAGGCGAGCTCGGCCCCGAAGAGCACGATGATCCACGACACCTGCACCCACACGAGGAAGATCGGAATGGCGGCGAAACCGGCGTAAATCTTGTTGTAGTTGGCGACGCCGAGCTGGAACTGGATGTGCCCGACGAGCGCGATCTGCCACAAGAGCCCCGCGACGAAGCCGCCGAACAGCGACGCGCGCAGGCTGCCGCGTCGGTTGGGCATCACGAGGTAGATCAGCGCGAACGCGAGCCAGCCCACGAACACCGGCGCGAAGCGGATCAGGCCCTCGAGCACGAAACCCAGCGAGAGCTTCTTCTCGAGGAACTCGACCACGCCCGCGTTCTGTGCCGCCGTCGTGACGCCGATCGCGATCACGAGGAAAATCGGCGTGACGACCACCATCGTCAGGTAGTCGGACAGCTTGCGCACCCACGTCCGCGCGCGGCGGATGCTCCAGATGTCGTTGAAGCTGCCTTCGACGGCCGAGAGCAGCCCGATCGTCGTGACCACCAGCACGAGCAGGCCGACCGCCCCGAGCTTGTTTACGTCGGTGCCGTCGACGATGTCGAGCAAGCGCTCGAACATGTCGCGCAACTGCCCGCCGCCCGCCGGCACGGGAGTGACCGAAACCACGGGCGTCGCATCGAGGGCCGGCGTGAGCGCCTCGCTCGACGGCATCCCGAACAGGCCATCGAGGTACGGATCGATGTGCCGCTCGCGGAAGTTCTCGTAGAAGCCCAGTCCCTTCAGGATCGCGAACGAGAAGGCGAGCATCGGCACCAGCGACAGCACCGTCGTGTACGTCAGCGAACGCGCGCGCAGCAGGCACTTGTCGCCGTCGAAGCCGAGCACCGCGAGGAACAGCACGCGGCAGGTCTTGTAGGCCCAGCGCCGCGCGGGGCCGAGTTCCTCGAGGCGCACGTTCCAGATGCGCTCCGCGAGGAACTTGAGTACGGCGCCCTGCGGGCCGCGGCTGAGCAGCGGCAGGCGCGAGAGCTTCTCGGGCAGGGCGTGCTTGGAGTTCGGCGCCATCGTGCGGGTCTCCCTCATCGGCTCGGCTTCGCGGCGCCTTCAGCCGGCCGCGCGCGGAGCACGTAGGCCGTCCCACCGCGGGCCAGCCAGACCTTCGCGAGGTCGTCCGCGCGGTAGACCAGCCGCCCCTGTGCGGCCTCCGAAGCCGCCGGATCGTTGACGAGCACCCCGCCCTTGCCGTCGAAGCCCGTGAGCACGAGCAAGTGGCCGTCCGTCTTCTCGTACGGCGCGCCGGCGAGCTCGCCCGCCTTCGCCGCGATCGAGATCACGAGCGGCTGGCCGCGCTCGAGCTCCGCCGCGACGGCCTTCCAGTCGGCGAAGCGCGCGAGGTGGCCCGGCACGCCGAAGCTCCACGCCGCCTGCACGTTGCGCGTCCAGTTGCCGTAGATGTCGTGGCGCGCATCGAACGCGCGTTGCGCGACCTCGAGCGTCGGTCGCTCGACGCCACGGAACGCGAGCACCATCGCGAGCGACGTCGGCGAGCAGATTCGCCCTGCAATTTCGGGCTTCTCGGTCTGCTGGCTGCGGAACGGCACAGCGAGCGCCAGCGCCTTGTCGGGTTGGCCCGGCTCCGGCGCACCGTCGACGCGCCGGCTAGCGCACAGCGCCACCCGCTTGAGCTCGATGAACTTCGCCTCCGCCGGCGTCGCGTTGGTCACGCGCACGCGGTACTGCAGGCGCTTGTGGCGTTGCGCGCCAACGAAGAAGTCGACGTCGATGCGACCGGCGTCGCACTGCACGACCGGCGGCGCGGAGTTGTCCGCGCGCGGCCCGCCCGGATCGTCGCGGCGCAGGTAGACCGACGGCGGCACGGGGTTGCCCCACTCGCCGACGTACATCCACGGCGACCACGGCACCTTGCCGTCGACGCGCACGCGCAGCTCGAAGGACATCCCGCAGCCCGCGGGCACGTTCGCGTTCCAGGACGCGAGCACCTCGTCGAACCCGCCGGGCACGAGGATCTCCGCCGACTCGAAGAACCCGTCGAGCCACTCGCTGTTCGCCGGGTGCCCCGCGTCCCAGATCCCGTCGAGCTGCTCACCGCTGCCCGGCCGATGCCCGGCGGTCAGCCGGACGGGCGCGACCGCATCGAGCTCCGCGCGGTAGGCCGCCGACATGCCGCCGGCGTAGAAGTCCTCGAAGCTCTCGTGCAACACGAGCTGGTGCTCCCACTTCTGCGGAGCGGGCTCCTGCGGCGCGCAGGGGGCGAAGTTCGGGCTGAGGGCGAGCGACAGGACGAGAGCAAGCATGCGACGGCGGTCCCTTTCGAGGGCGCCATCCTCCGCTCCCCTACCGGCGCTTGTCGAGAGCCAGGCCGAAACCGCGCAGCCGGAACGCCGGTTCCCGCGCGCTCAAGCGAACCACGTGTCGGCGATCCAGCGCAGCGCGAGCCCGAGCACGATCAGGAACGCGCCACCTCCGACCACCCACAGCGCCGCCTTGCGCTGCTTCTCGCCGGGCTGCCAGACGTACGGTGCGCCATGGCCGTGCGCCGCACCTTGGCCATGGTCGTGTCCGTGGTCGTGAGCATGTTCGCTGTCCTGCTTCACGGTCGCGCCTCCACAGGCCCGCGGGCTTGCGCGACGAGGTGTCCCGCCTCCTTGAGCACGATCTCGTCCATCGCGAGCCGGAGCGCCTTCGGCGACCCCGGCAGCGCGAGCACGACTTTGCGCGCGAGCACACCGCCGAGCGCGCGCGACAGGATCGTCGCCGCGCCGATCTCGCGGAAGCTGAGCCAGCGGAACAGCTCCCCGAAGCCCGGGATCTCGCTGTCGAACACGCCACGCAGCGTGTCGTACGTGACGTCGCGCGGCGCGATGCCCGTGCCGCCGGTGGTGAGCACCAGATCGACCTCCGCGTGCGCCACGGCCCGTCGCACGGCGGCCTCGATCTCGCTGCGCTCGTCCTTCACGATCTCGCGCAGCGTCACCGTGTGCCCCGCGCCCGTCACCGACTCGACGAGGAACGGCCCGCCACGATCCGTGCTCGCGTCGCGGGTGTCGCTGATCGTGATCACCGCGAACCGCAGCGCCTTGGGCGCCGAACCCTTGTGCGCCTCGAGGCTCACGCGCCGCGCTCCTTGAGCGCGTCGAACAGCCGCCGCAGGCGCTCGACCCGCGCGACGTCGACCGGCTCGTCGACCCGGCCACCACGCTTGAGCGAGGTGCCGACGATCGCACCCGAGGCGTGCGCGAGCAGCGCTTCCGCGTTCTTCTCGTCGAGTCCCGAGCCGATCAGGACCGGCGCATTGCCGACCGCGCGCCGCACGGCCGCTACACGCTCGACCTCCGGCGCCGAGCCCGTTCCGCTGCCGCTGACGACGAGTGCGTCGGCCATGCCACGCTGCAGCGTGTCCTGCGCGGCCGTCTCGATCGTCCCGCCTCCCAGCGGCACCGCGTGCTTGACGTGCACGTCGCACACCAGCGCCACTCCCGGGCACAACCGCGCGCGCTCGCGCACCGTCTCGGCGGCC
>JABWBL010000437.1 GCA_013360535.1 Planctomycetaceae bacterium | reverse complement strand
CGAGGCGCACGATGCGGGCCGGAGCGGGGCGCTCGAGGCACACCGCGGGAACGTCGAACGCGCGCCAGCTGTCCTGCGCGAGCGTGGGAACGGCGCAGGCCAGTGCGGCGGCGAGCGCGGCGAAGCGGGAGGCCAAGGTTCCGGGCGAAACGTGGTGGGGAAGCGTATTCGGCACGGCGCTGCGGTCCTTTCAGGGAGGCGCCCACGCGGGCGCTCGCGGGGCACCATAGTCGGCGAACTGGCCCGGCACTACAGCACGAGGGCCGTGCAACCTGCGCGCGGATCCGCTATCCCTATGCCGCGTGAGCCAAGCTTGGATCGAGATCGTCGGCGGCGACGGTGTGCGCCGCCGCCACACCCTTCGCGAAGGCCTGACGACCGTCGGCGGCAAGCGCGGCGATGTCGTGCTCGCCGAGACCGGCAACGACCAGCTGCACATCTGGGACCGTCCGCCCAAGCTCGTGTTCGTCGGAGGCGGAGAACCGCCGCGCGTGCGCGGGCAGGTGGTCGAGGAGCTCGCGCTGCACTCGGGCGACGTGATCGAGTGGCGCGGGCTGCGCATCGAGTTCGCGGGCCTCGCCTACGCGCAGCTCGAGGAGGTCCCGTTGCCTGCGGAAGCGCCGCCCGCTCCGATCGCGGCGCCACTCGTGGCGACGTGGTCGAGTGCGGATGAGCAGGCCTGGCGCCGGCTGAAGGCGGGGCTGCTGGTCGAGCTGGGGATGGCGGAAGCCGACACGACGCGGCGCTGGCAGGACGCGGTGCTGCGCACGGAATTCGAGCCGGATTCCTGCGCGCGCGACCTGCTCGCGGCGAGCAAGGTCGATCCGGGCGACCCGCGCCTGCTCGAGCGCGCCGCACGGCTGCAGCGCGACCTGTTGATGAGCCCGATGCAGCGCGGCTCGCGCGGCGGCATGCGCAAGCTGCGCTCGGCGACCAGCAACTGGCTCGCGATGGCGATCAGCCAGCTCGTCGTCCTGTCGGTGTTCGTGTTGCTGTTCCTCGTCGCCCTGTTCGTCGTGCGCATCCGTTGGTCGGTGAGCGTCGACGGCTTCCTCGATCGCGTCGCGGAATCGATCCGTGGCGACTAGCCCCCCCAAGGTGCTCCCATGACCGAGTTCTCCAGCGCGCAGTTTCAGGACGGTGATCCGGGCCTGTTCTCCCTGTCGCAGATCCAGCACCTGATCCGCATCGAGTTCGGGCGCGCGCAGCGTTACCGCTATCCGCTCTCGGTGCTCGTGATCGCGATCGACCGCCTCGGGCACCTGCGCGACCTGTACGGCTACGAGTCGAAGGAGGCCGTGCTCGACGAAGTCGCGCGGCTCCTGCAGGGCCTGACGCGCACGTGCGACTTCCTCGGCCGCCTCGCCGACGATCGTCTGATGGCGGTCGTGCCGCACACGCCCGCCGAAGGCCTGAACGTGCTCGCCGCCCGCGTGCTCGTGGGCGTGCGCGGGATTTCCTTCGAGTCCGACGGCCGCCGCATCCCGATCAGCGTGTCGATCGGCGGCGCGACGATGACCGACGGGCAGACGCTGTTCTTCGACCAGCTCGTGGGCGCGGCCGAGCAGGCGCTCGAGGATGCCGCGAATTCCGGCGGCGACCGCTTTCTCGCGCGTGACCCGGCGCGCATGTAGGCGCTAGGGACGCCATGCGGATCCTTCTCGCAGAAGACGAGATCACGATCGTCATCACCCTCCGCGACGCACTCGAGGACGCGGGGCACGAGGTCGTGCATGCAGCGGACACCGGCGCGGCCCTTGCCGCGTTGGAGCGCGAGGATCCCGATGTCGTGCTGACCGACATCCGCATGCCCGGCGAGGGCGGGATGGCGGTGCTCAAGCGCTCGGTCGAGCTCGACCAGCGCAGGCCGGTCGTGCTGATGACCGGCTACGGCACGATCGACCAGGCGGTCGAGGCGATGCGGCTGGGCGCGGTGAACTACGTGCAGAAGCCGTTCCGCAACGAGTCCCTGGTGCAGATGGTCGGCACGTTCTCACGCGTGCGAGCCCTCGAGCAGGAGAACGAGAGCCTGCGGGCTCGGCTTCGATCCGCGCAAGCTCCAGGCGATTTTGTCGGCGCTTCAGACGCCATGCGGGCCGTTTTCGACCGCATCCGGACCGTGGCTCCTACCGATGCCACCGTCCTGATCGAAGGTGAGAGCGGCACGGGCAAGGAACGTGTGGCGCAGGCGCTGCACGCGGCGTCCACGCGCGCCGAAGGCCCGTTTGTCGCGATTTCCTGCGCGGCGTTGCCGGAGACGCTGCTCGAGGCTGAGCTCTTCGGCCACGAACGCGGCGCCTTCACCGACGCGCGCAAGGAGAAGAAGGGGCGCTTCGAGCTCGCCGACAAGGGCACGATCTTCCTCGACGACATCGACGACATGCCGCTCGCGATGCAGGTCAAGCTGCTGCGCGTGCTGCAGGAGCGGCGCTTCGAGCGCCTGGGCAGCGAGACCACGCGCCGCATCGACATCCGCGTCGTCGCCGCGACCAAGGTCAACCTGCGCGACCACGCGCGCGCGGGCAAGTTCCGCGAGGACTTGTTCTACCGCATCAACGTCGTGCCGATCGTGCTGCCGCCCTTGCGTGCGCGCGCCGGCGACGTGCCGTTGCTCGTCGCGCACATGATCGAGCGGCATGGAAACGGACGGAAGTACCGCGTCAACGCGGCGACGATGGCCGCGCTCGAGCGTTATCCGTGGCCGGGCAACGTGCGTGAGCTCGAGAACGCCGTGCAGCGCGCGATCGCGCTGTGCGAACCTGCAGGCGAGCTCGCGCTCGCCGATCTCGTCCCGCTCGACCCGCGCTGGCGCGGCGCGATGGAAGTCGCCGGTCCCGTGCGTCCGCTGCGCGAGGTGCTCAAGGAAGCCGAGCGCCGCCACATCGAGCGCGCGCTCGAGCAGACCGGCGGCCACCGCTCGCAGACCGCCGACGTGCTCGGCATCTCCCGCAAGGTCCTGTGGGAGAAGATGCGCGACCACGGCCTGCTCGCGCAGGACGAACCGAACGAGAGCGCGTAGCGGGCGGCGCAGCCCGCTACGCGCTCTTCAGCTCGAACACGACGCGCCACAACACTTCGCTGTCGATCGGAGCGCCGCTCGCTTCGGTCGCGGGCTCGAAGCGCCAGGCGCGCACTCCTGCAATCGCGGCCTCATCGAGGCGGCGGAAGCCCGACGACTCGACCAGCTCGACGTGCGCGACGACGCCGTGGTCGTCGACCGAGATGCGCAGCGTGACCGTGCCTTGTTCGCCGCGGCGACGCGAGAGCGGCGGGTACTCGGGCTGCGGAGTCGTGCGGGCGATGGCGCCGCTGCCCTGTCGACCGGAGACAGGCGCAGCGGGAGCGCTTGGGGCGTCAGCCATCGGCGGAGCGCCCTGGGCGACTCTGTCGGTTCCGCTGGGTGCGGAACCAGCCACCGACTTCGTCCCACCGAATCGAATCGAACGCAGGTTCGGCTCGAACGGCACCGTGAGCGTCGCGGCGACGGCTGCGCCTTCGAGCGGCAGCAGCGGGACGGGCTCGAACTCCGCCTCGACGACGGCCGGATCCTCCGGAGTCTCGAGCTCGAGTTCGCGCGGCTCCTCGTCGGGCGCAGGCGGCTCGAACACCGGCACGGGTTCCGGCCGTTCCGCGACGCGG
>JABWBL010000436.1 GCA_013360535.1 Planctomycetaceae bacterium | reverse complement strand
CGGAGCGCCGGTTCCAGTCGGGTGCATGAATCCCGGCTTGTTGTGACTGTTGGAGCCATTGGCCCAGTTCCCCGCCTGGATCACGAGCCCCAGTTCGTCACTCCCCATGTCCGGAGCGCCATCGCGAGCACTGCCGCTGTCCCCGTGCCCACGGTGGCACCGGACCGGAGGCCCGGCTCTGTTCGAGGTCATCACGCAAGCGCCCATGGAATCTCCAGATTCGGGAAGTGGAGTGCCAAGTCCGTCGGCCGCGAAACGACTGCCGAGCCGCCCGACGACCGCCTCAAGACGACCACGGAGGCTCACTTCTGGCAAGGGACCGGCTTGCCCGCGGTGCCCCGCACGGGCTGACCGCACGACTCCCAGCCCGTGGCGGTCCGGGGCGCGACGGATCGCGCGATTGGAGCCGGGGGAGCGCTCGACTAGCCTTGCGCGCCACCACGAGGAGCGAGCGAAGCGATGATCCAGATCCTGTTCGGAGACGAGGGGCACAAGGCGCGTTGCATGGCGCTGGCGGCGGCGACGCCGGGGGCGCACGTGTCGAGCGCGGGCGGGCCGGCGATCGACAAGCACATGCTGCGCATCGACACGCTGACCTTCTGGGGGCACGGGGATGCGGCCAAGTTCTGCGGGCTCTCGTCCGAGGCCTTCGCCGGCAAGGTGAAGGATTGGATGAAGTGGAATCCGACGATCAAGACGGTCGAGATCATCACGTGCAACTCGCGACACGGCACGCTCGAGTCCAAGCCGCTCGGCAACGGTCAGGTCGAGTCGAGCTGGGTCAAGTCCTACACCGATCAGGTCAAGCCGAAGCTCAAGAAGCTCGGGCTCGTGGTCAAGGCGCTGCCGATGGGACTCGGCTCGTCGGGGGCGCACCGCTGGTCGATCCTCAAGTTCAGCCCGACGACCAACACGTGGCTGTACGTGACCGCCGACGGCGCGCGGGACACGGACTCGATGTGGCCGGGTGTGCATGCGGTCGAGCAGGATCCGCTCTTCCAGACCACCAAGAACTTCGTCGTCGCCGGGCAAGTCGTGAAGGCGCGCGAGGTACTGCGCAAGTACACGCTCGACTTCGGCACGGTCGGCCAGCTGCGCAACGCGCTGATCACGCTCGCCTGAGCTCGGCCGAGGCCGCCCCTGCACGAGCATGTGGTCCGGCAGGAGACGCAGCGGCATACTCCGCGCGCTCGGGTCCCCGGTTTCCACGTAGCTCGCGCTCGCACCGGTGCCCCACGGCTCTCCTACGGACAACGAAACGGGCTTTCCAGGTCGGACACTGGCAGCAAGCGCATCGCGGCAGGCGTGTGTGGCATCCTTCTCGGCTGCCTCGGCGTGCACAAGTTCGTCCTCGGCTACACCAAGGAGGGCCTGATCCTGCTGCTGATCACCGTGCTCACGTGCGGCATCGCCAGCCCCGCCACCGCACTGATCGGCCTGATCGAGGGCATCCTCTACCTCGTCAAGTCCGACACCGAGTTCGAGGAGATCTACGTCAAGAACAAGAAGGGCTGGTTCTAGCCATCGCGCGCGGCGAGCGTCAGGCGAGCACGGCGCTGACGGGCGCGTGGTCGCTCGGCTTCTCGCCGCCGCGGTAGCGCTTCTCGATCTCGACGCCGCTGCAGGCGGCGAGCGCGGGCGGGCTCATCAGCAGGTGGTCGATGCGCAGGCCGAGGCCGCGCTCGAAGCCTTTCGTGCGGAAATCCCACCACGAGTAGTGGCCACCTTCCTCGTGGAACTTGCGGAAGCTGTCGACGTAACCGGGAGCCATCGCGCGGCGCAGCGCCTCGCGCTCCGGCGTCGAGCACAGGATCTTCTCGTGCCACGCCTTCGGATCGTGCACGTCGCGGTCGTCGAACGTGATGTTGAAGTCGCCGCCGACGACGACCTTCTCCCTCATGTCGAAGCTCGCGAGGTAGTCGGTGAAGCGGCGCAGCCAGTCGAGCTTGTAGCCGTACTTCTCGCTGCCGACCGCTTCGCCGTTGACGACGTAACAATTGACCACGAGCACGTCCCCGACCTGCGCGGCGATCACGCGGCGCTGCGCGTCCTCGGCCTCACCCGGCATGCCGCGGCGCACGTCCTCGATCGCCGTGCGCGCGAGGATCGCGACGCCGTTGTAGGTCTTCTGGCCGAAGGTCTCGACGTTGTAGCCGAGCTCCTCGACCGGCTCGCGCGGGAACTGCTCGTCGAGGCACTTGATCTCCTGCAGCAGCGCGACGTCGGGCCGCTCCTGCTCCAGCCAGTCGAGCACCCGCGGCAGGCGCGCGCGCACCGAGTTCACGTTCCAGGTCGCGATCTTCATGGTGAGCGCGAGCGTGACCACCGCCCGCGAGCCCGTCAATCCTGCTTCGGGGCATTGGGGAGAGCGGAACGCTAGACTGCGCGCGTGAATCGCAACCAAGGAAGACGTGGGCCGCCTCGCCGGGGCTCCAGTGGCGCTGCGGCGCCCCAGACCCGCGGCTCGGCCGCACCCCTCAAGCCCTCGACCGAACTGCCGCCGTTCGAGACTTTCGCCGAGCTGCCGCTGCGCGCGGAGGTGCTCGACGCCATCCACGCGATGGGCATCACGAAGCCGACGCCGATCCAGCGCCTGGCGATCCCGCCGGTGATGAGCGGGCGCGACGTGATCGCCAAGGCCGAGACGGGCACGGGCAAGACGCTCGCGTTCGGCGCGCCGATGATGTCGAAGATCGACCCGTCGCGGCGCAGCGTGCTCGGCCTCGTGCTGTGCCCGACGCGCGAGCTGGCGCAGCAGGTGGCGGCGGTGCTCGAGAAGCTCGGCGAGCCGATCGGCGCGAAGGTGGCGTTGATCGTCGGCGGCGAACCGATGGGCCCGCAGATCGACGCGCTCAAGCGCGGCGCGCAAGTCGTGGTCGGCACGCCGGGCCGCGTGATCGACCTGTACGGCCAGAAGTTCCTCTCGTTCCCCTGGACGGAGTTCGTCGCGCTCGACGAGGCCGACCAGATGCTCGAGATCGGCTTCATCGACGACGTGCGCAAGATCCTCTCGTACACGCCGGAAGAGCGGCAGACGATGCTGTTCTCGGCGACGTTCCCCGACGAGGTGCTGCGCCTCGCGCGCGAGGCGACCCGCGATCCGATGGAAGTCGCGACCGCCGCCGGGCACGCGACGGTCAAGACCATCGACCAGTCGTGGATGGCCTGTGGCCGAGCGGACCGCTCGCTCGCGCTCATGCGCCTGATCGAGCAGAGCTCGGCCGACGATGTCTTCCTCGTGTTCTGCGACCGCCGCACGGAAGTCGACTCGTTGATGCGCCAGCTCGAGCGCATGCCGTTCTCGGTCAAGGCGCTGCACGGCGGCTTCGACCAGGCCTCGCGCTTCCGCGTGATGAGCGCCTTCCGCACGGGCGAGGTCAAGGCGCTCGTCGCCACCGACGTCGCCTCGCGCGGTCTCGACGTGCACTTGGTCAGCCACGTCATCAACTACTCCGTGCCGCAGGACGCGCAGGACTACACGCACCGCATCGGCCGCACCGGTCGCGCGGGGCGCACGGGCACCGCGATCACGCTGGTGAGCCCGGAACAGGCCGGACGCTGGCACGACATCCTGCGCCAGACCAAGTGGAACGTGAGCGAGCTCGAGCTGCCCGGCCGCACGGGTCGCGGTCGCCCGCCGGTGCGCGCGCCGCAGCGGCACGAGG
>JABWBL010000435.1 GCA_013360535.1 Planctomycetaceae bacterium | reverse complement strand
CCGCCCGCCATCACCTGCGCCGGGTCGCCCTCGCGCCGCGGCGCCATGCGCACCGCGATGTTGCGGCCCGTCACGCGCCGCGCCGAGTCGATCACCTGCTTCACCGAGAAACCTTGACCGGTTCCGAGGTTGACCTTGATCAGCTCGACGCCCGCTTGCAGCCGCACGAGCGCACGCAGGTGCGCGTCGGCGAGGTCCTCGACATGGATGTAGTCGCGGATGCAGGTGCCGTCCGGCGTCGCGTAGTCCTCGCCGAACACCGCGATCTCCTTGCGCAGCCCCGCGGCGACGTCGAGCACGAGCGGGATGATGTGCGTCTCCGGGTCGTGGCGCTCGCCGAGGCTGCCGTCGCGTGCGGCTCCCGCGGCGTTGAAGTAGCGCAGCGCGGCGAAGCGCAGGCCGTAGGCGCGCGAGTAGTCCTCGAGCATGTGCTCGATGTGCAGCTTGGTGCGCCCGTAGGGCGAGATCGGGTTCTGCGGATGGTCCTCGTCGATCGGGACGCGCTGCGGGTTGCCGTAGGTCGCGCAGGTCGACGAGAACACGATCTCGCGGCACTCGGCCGCGCGCATCGCCTCGAGCAGCGTGAACGTGGCGACGACGTTCTCGCGGTAGTACTTGGCCGGGTCGGTCACGCTCTCGCCGACGTAGGCCTTGGCGGCGAAGTGCACGACCGCGCGCGGCTGGTGCTTGGCGAAGATGGCGTCGAGCGCCTTGCGGTCCCCGAGGTCGGCGACCACCAGCTCGCATCCGACCGCGTCGCGGTGCCCGGTCGAGAGGTTGTCGACGACGAACACCTCGATCCCGCGCTCCTGGAACAGGCGCACCGTGTGGCTGCCGATGTACCCGGCGCCGCCGGCGATCAACACCGGCCCGGAGGGGTTCTGCGCTGTTTGCGGCTCATTCATGGGCGAAAATCATACCGCGCTCGTGCGTCACAACGCGATCTTCACGCAAGTCCCCAACTTTGCGACTTCCCGAGATCGGCGTGGAGCGGGTACACCATCTGTTCTCTCGCGCGCGGCGCGAATCGCACTCCACCCTCGACTCCGGCACTCCAACTCCATGCACACTCGCAAGCTCAGCAACGTGACGCTCGCGGCGCTCGCCCTCGGCGGCTTCGCGCTCGCCCAGGACGGCTCCAACGACCGCCTCCCCACCCGCCTCCCGACGCCCGCGCAGCTCGGCACGCAGCCGCAGTCGCTCGCGCCGATCGCTCCGGCGCAGGTGGTGTTCACGAGCATCACCGGCAGCCCGACGGCCGCCGTCCCCGGCATCGCCGGCCTCAACTTCCCCAACACCTCGGGCCACACCGCGCCCTTCGACCGCCCCTTCGGCAGCGCCAACGGCCACTGGATCCTCTCCGCGGACAGCGACGCTCCGACGACCTCCGACGACCTGCTGATCGTCGACGGCGTGGTGGTCGAGCGCGAGGGCAACGTCGCGAGCTGGGCCACGGTCGCCGGCTCGACGATGGGCCCCTTCCAGACCAAGCAGGGCATCAACGCCTCGGGCACGTACGTGTTCAAGAACAACACGAGCGAAGCCTCGACGGCCGACGATTACGTCGTGACGAACAACGCCGGCACGTACACGGTGCACGCGCAGGAAGGCCTCGACATTCCCCAGCTGCCCGGCGCGGAGCTGTGGAACGACAACCTCGAGAACGTGCAGATCACCGATGCGGGTGTCGTCTCCTTCGAGGCCAACCTGATCCAGTTCCCGACCTCGACCAACAACGACGAGATCTTCGTCTCGGGCGCCAACCTGCTCTACCTCGAGGACACCACGGTTCCGGCCGGCCAGCTCTCGGGCCTGAGCGACGCGTGGGACAACCTCGGCTTCGACGACGCCTGGGTCAGCGCCGACGGCCTGCACGTCGTGATGAAGGGTGACCTGCTCGGCGTGACGACCGCCGACGACGTGATCGTCTACGACGGCACCGTCATGCTGCAGGAAGGCTTCGTGATCCCCGGCAGCGGGTTCGCCGAGCCGATCGACGCCGCGGGCATCGTCGAGGTCGCGATGGGCTTCGACGGGGCGTGGTTCGCGCGCGGCAACAACGACGTCACCGAGGTCGACTGGGTCGTGCGCAACGGCGTCGTGATCGCGCGCGAGGGCGGGCTCGTGCTCGCGAGCGGCACCGAGCTGTGGGACGACACGACCTTCAGCGACTGCTTCTTCGCCCATCAGGGCGACTCGAACGGCAACTGGGTGGTCGGCGGCGTCACCGACAACGTCGACCCGCTGCGCAACGGCGTGATCGTGCTCAACGGCACGACCGAGATCGTGCGCGAGGGCGATCCGATCGACGTCGACGGCAACGGCCTGTTCGACAACGACGCGTTCTTCAACACCTTCGGCAACGACGACCTCGTGCTGTTCGACAACGGCGACCTGCTGTTCGTCGCGTCCATCCGCAACGCGGCGGGCACGGCCTACGCGCAGGGGCTCTTCCGCATCAGCACGAGCGGTGGCTCGAGCTCGGTCGCGTACTGCACCGCGGGCACCTCGACCAACGGCTGCACGCCGGCGATCTCGAGCACGGGCACGCCCTCGGCCTCGGCCACGAGCGGCTTCACGCTCTCGGTCAGCAACGTCGAAGGCCAGAAGCAGGGCCTGCTCTTCTACGGGCTCACCGGCCGCGCCTCGACGCCCTGGGGCATCGGCGGCACGAGCTTCCTGTGCGTCAAGTCCCCGACCCAGCGCATGGGCACGCAGCAGACGAACGGCACGTTGAACCAGTGCGATGGCGCGCTCTCGATCGACTGGCTCAACTTCGTCGCGACGCACCCGACCGCGCTCGGCGTCCCGTTTGGCGCCGGCACCGTCGTGCAGGCGCAGGGCTGGTACAGGGATCCGCCGGCCGTGAAGACCACGAACCTGTCGAACGGCCTCGAGTTCACGCTGGTTCCGTGAAGTCGGTTTCGCGCGGCTGACACGCGCGATTTCGAGCATGCCGGAGGGCCTGCGGGTCCTCCGGCTTCGTTTCCGGGCGAACTAACGACTGCGCGGATAGGCGAGAAAGCCGCCGGAAAGCGCGCAGGAATTGGGGAAGCCGCGCGCGAGGTACTCGCGGGCACGCTCGATCGAAGTCTTGTCGTTCGGACAGCGGCAGTAGAAGACGAGCTCGGTGTCGCGGGCGAGCTCGGGCTCGAGCTGCCGCAGGCGTTCGAGCGGGATGGCGCCGGGCAGCGGGAACTTGGGGAACGAGACGGGCGAGTCGTAGGCACACACGAGCAACGCGTCGCCTGCGAGGACATGCTCGCGCGCGACCTTGGGCTCGAGACGGCGCGGTTGTGCGTCCATCGGCCGCTCAGCGCGCCACGGCGCGTTCTTCGACCCGCACGCCGAGCCCAGCGAGGTCCTTCCAGAAGCTCGGCCAGCTCTTCGCGACGCACTCCGGAGCGCGCACGAACACTCCGGGCCGCACGAGTCCGAGCAACGCGAACGCGAACGCCATGCGGTGATCGCCGTGCGGATCGAGCACGACCTCGGGCGGTCGCTCGAGCCCACCGCGCCACGCGCCTGCGCGCACGACGAGCTCGCTCGCGCTCGCTTCGGCTTGCCAGCCTGCGGCGCGCAGTCCTTCGCACAGCACCTCGATGCGCGAGCTCTCCTTTCCCGGCAGCGTCTCGAGCCCCTTGAGCCGGCTCTCGCCCGTGGGATC
>JABWBL010000434.1 GCA_013360535.1 Planctomycetaceae bacterium | reverse complement strand
ACCGTGAAGATATTCACGGTCTCGCCGTCCGGCGCCGTCAGGCGACGGCGCAACAAGCATTTTGAGAGCTCGTAACCTCATTTCTTCACGAGCTCTCAGTCGTTGACGCGACCGAGGAACTCGCCGTCCTCGGTGCGGATCTTCACCTTCTCACCCTTGGAGATGAAGATCGGCACGCGGATCTTGAGCCCGGTCTCGACGACCGCGTCCTTCTTGACGTTGGTGGCCGTGTTGCCGCGCACGGCCGGGTCGGCCTCGATCACCTCGAGCACCACCGCGGCCGGGAGCTCGACGCCGATCGCGCTCGTGCCGTGGAAAGTCACGACGCAGCTCGTGTTCTCCTTGACGTAGGGCATCTTGTCGCCGACGAGGTCATCGGCGAGCGTGAACTGCTCGTAGGTCTCGCTGTCCATGAAGACGTAGCCGCCGCTCGACTCCTTGTAGAGGTACTCGCACGACTTCTTGTCGAGGAAGGCGACCTCGAGCACGTCGCCGGAGCCCAGGCGCATGTCGCGCGTGCTGCCCGTGCGCAGGCTCTTCATCTTGGTGTGGATGATCGCGCGCAGGTTGCCCGGCGTGTGGTGCATGTACTCGGTGATCAGCCAGAGATCGCCGTCCTGCTCGATCACCGTGCCCTTGCGGAGTTCCGTGGCCTTCACGCCCATGGGGTCTAGCTCGAATGTCGTCTGGAGTCCGGGGAGCGAGGGACCGCCGAGGGGCTCCCCGCGAGAAATGGAGGGCGGGAAGGATAGCAGCCGGCGCGCGGGGTGGGCAGGGGGCAGCGGCGCTGGCCGCCGGGCGGAGGCGCCCGATCGGTCCCGCTCAGAAGGTCTTGCGCTGCGTCGAGGACGGAATCTGCAGGGCCTTGCGGTACTTGGTCACCGTGCGGCGCGCGATCTGGATGCGGTCCTGCTCGTGCAAGAGGGCCGCCAGCTGGTCGTCGGAGAGCGGGTTGGAACGATCTTCCTTGCTGACCAGCTCCGCGATGCGCTGCTTGATCGAGGCCTGGCTCTCGACCTCGCCGTCGTCGGTCTCGGTGCCGCCGGTGAAGAAGTACTTGAGCGGCAGCGTGCCCCGCGGCGTCTGCGCGTACTTGCCCGACACGGCGCGGCTGACGGTCGAGATGTGCACGCCGACCTCGTCCGCGATTTCCTGCATGCGCAGCGGCTTCAGGCCGCGCACGCCACGCTCGAGGAACTCGCGCTGGTGCGCGAAGACCTTCTCGGAGATGCGCAGCAGCGTGCTCTGGCGCTGCTGGATCGCGTCGATGAACCAGCGTGCGCTCTCCAGCCGCTTGCGGACCCAGTCGCGCTCGCCCTCGCCCTTGCGCGCGAGCTTGAGGTACTCCTTGTACTGCGGCGAGAGCACGAGCGTCGGCACCGTGCCACGGTTGAGGCGCACCTCGTAATCGCCGTCGATTTCCTCGACCAGCACGTCGGGAGTGATCGCCGCGGCCGACGCGCCGGCGTAGGAGGAGCCCGGGCTGGGGTCGAGCGAGCGCAGCACCTCGAGCGACTGCACGACCTCGTCGAGCGAGCGACCGGTCGCCTTCGCGATGCGCGGCAGGCGGTTGGTGATCACGTCGTCGAGGTGGCGCTCGACGATCTCGTGCACCAGCGAGTCGTGGTGGTTGTGCGCGTCGAGCTGCAGGAGCAGGCACTCGCGCAGGTCGCGCGCGGCGAGCGCGGGGTGAATCTGGTGGCGCAGGTCGGCGAGCGCGCGTGCGACCGTCTCGGCCGTGGCGCCGGCGACGCCGCACTCCTGCGCGACCTCCTCGGGCGTGGCGCCCAGGAAGCCGCGGTCGTCGAGCGAGTTGGCGATGTACTCCGCGACCTCGCGGGCCTGGTCGTCGAGCGTGCTGAGCGCGAGCTCCTCGCTGATCGCCTCGCCCAGAGTCTTGGGCTGGTTCTCGGCGTTCTGCAGCGCCTCGTGCTTGGGGTCGATGTCGTCGCTGTAGCGCGCGGGCCGTCCGTCCGCCCAGCGGTCGCGGTCGAAGCGCTCGAGCTCGGACAGGCGCGCGTCGAGCACCGAAGGGTCGCTCTCGCCCGCGCCGCCCTCGCCCGCGCCCTCGAACCCCGACTCCGCGCCGCCTTCCGGTCCGCCCTCGGACTTCTCGAGCAGCGGGTTCTCGTTGAGCTCCTGCTCGATGCGCTCGACGAGATCGAGCGCGGGAAGCTGCAGGATCTGCATCGCCTGGATCATCTGCGGCGACTGGATCAGTCGCTGCTCCATGCGTGCGGATTGGTGGAGGCCGAGTCTCAAGGCTGGGTTCGTTTCGCGGACAAGTCTACACGTTCCAAGGGAGCGAGGCGCGAGCCGTCCGTTCACCGCGCGGGCGTGAGGCTCGCCCGCAGGGCTGGGCGCGAGCCCGAGGCCTCGAGCACGTCGCGGCTCGCGCCGCTCTCGATTCGCGCAGAGCCGGAGCGCAGCTCCCGATCGAACAGCTCGAGTGCCGCGAGGCCGGCGTCCGAGCGTCCGACGCGCACGTTCGGCGACCGTTCCGCGCTCCAGCCGCGCACCGTCAGGCCCCCCGACTCGAGCAGGCCCTCGAGCGAGAACCCGACCAGCAGACGCTCGACCCGCGGCGCGGGCGTCCAGCTCTTTTCCGCGACTTCGACGTCCTGATCGACGAGCGCCGTAGTCTCCGTCACCGAGAGCACGCGCAGCGCTCCGCCTTCGCCGAGCGGGCCCTCGCGGCTGTTTCCGCGGTGGAGGGGAACACCAACGTGGACACGCTTCCGGTCGAAGTCTGGGGTGCCGTGCGGGCCTCGGCTGCCGCCCGGGGCGTGACGCAGCGGGCCCTGCAGGCCGGTATCGGTCAGGCGTACTGCGGGTCGACGTTGTTCCGCTCGGCGCCGAGCCGCGACCGGCTCGCTCGCGTGGCCCAGGTCCTCCGGGACCCGGATCTGCACCTGCTGTCCGAATCCGACCTCTTCTGGGACCGCATCGTCTCCATCCGCTCGCTTGGCGAACGGCCGGTGTTCGACGCGACGGTGGAGGGGACGCACAACTTCATCGCGAACGGGTTCGTGGTCCACAACTCGATCGAGCAGGACGCCGACGTCGTGATGTTCGTGTACCGCGAGATCGTCTACAAGCCCGACACGGCCGAGCCGGGCAAGGCGCAGATCATCATCGCCAAGCAGCGCAACGGCCCGACCGACGACGTGAACCTGACGTTCCTGCGCGAGTGCACCAAGTTCGTGCCCTACAGCCCCGCCATGCCGGGCGAGACCGAGCCGGGGTACTGAGCCGATGAGGGACCTGGCGGCCCGCGGGCACCACTTCGTGTGGCGCCGGATCGGCGACCGCTTCGCCCAGGTCGGGCGGGTCGCGATGTTCGTCGGCGACACGTTCCGCCAGATGCCGCGCGGCCTGCTGGCCCCGCGGCTGCTGGTGGACGAGATGCACGCGATCGGCGTGCAGTCGCTGGTGCTCGTGCTGGTCGTGTCGCTCTTCACCGGCGCCGTCGCGGCCGTGCAGGCGGCCTACCAGTTCTCGACGATCGTGCCCATGAAGTACATCGGCTCGGTCATCATGCGCTCGGTCATCATCGAACTGGGCCCGGTGCTCACCGGGCTCATCGTCGGCGGGCGCGTGGGCGCGTCCATCGCGGCCGAGCTGGGCACGATGCGCGTGACCGAGCAGATCGACGCGCTCGACGCGATGGCCGTGAACCCGATCCGCTA
>JABWBL010000433.1 GCA_013360535.1 Planctomycetaceae bacterium | reverse complement strand
CTCGCGACCTCGCTCGCCTGTCGCGCGCTCGCCCCGCTCGCCGGAGCGCTCGGCGGAAACCTCGGCCGCATCGCGACACGCGGCATCACGAGCCACCTCGCACGCAGCTCGGTCGCGATCGCCGCACTCGCGATCGCGCTGTCGGCCACGGCGGGCATGGGAATCCTCGTCGACAGCTTCCGCACGACGGTCACGAACTGGCTCGACACCACGCTGGTGGCCGACATCTACGTATCGAGCCCGAGCACGTTCTCCAACCGCGACTCGGCGGTGCTGTCCGACGCGCTGGTCGAGAGTCTGACGAAGGACCCGCAGGTCGCGGGCCTGACCACGTTCCGCGATGTCGAGCTCGAGCTCGCCGACGGCTCGCGCGTGCTCGCGAGCGCGGCGGCGCTCGACCCGCGCAGCCGCGACGCCTACCGACTGCTGCAGGGCAACCCCGACTCGGTCTGGCCGGCCTTCGAGGCGCGCGACGGCCTCGTGGTCTCCGAGTCGCTCGCGCGCCATCGCAAGCTCGCGCCGGGAGCGCGCCTCGACGTGCGCACGGCGTCCGGCCTGCGCACGTTCGAGGTGCTGGGCGTGTTCCGCGACTACTCCTCCGATCAGGGGTGGGCCCTGATCTCGCAGGCAACGTGGGTGCGCCACTGGTCGGACGAGCGCGTCAGCGCACTCGGGCTGTTCCTCACGCCGGGTGTCGACGTCGAAGTCGCGCTGGAGCGGCTGCGCGGCGTCGTTCCGGCGGGTGAAGTCGTGCTCGTGCGTTCTGGCGACGAGCTCATCGCCGCGTCGATGGAAGTCTTCGACCGCACGTTCTCCGTGACCCGCGTGCTGCGCCTGCTCGCGGGAATCGTCGCCGTGCTCGGCCTCGTGGGAGCGCTGCTCGCGATGGAACTCGAGCGCGAGCGCGAGATGGGCGTGCTGCGCGCGATCGGACTGTCCCCCGGCGGCCTGCGGCGCGTCGTGCTCGGCCAGAGCGGCCTGATCGGTGCCCTCGCGGGACTGTTCGCGGCACCGATCGGCATCGCGGTCGCGCTCGTGCTGATCCTCGTCATCAACGCGCGCTCCTTCGGCTGGACGCTCGACGTGCAGATCGATCCTGGAGTGCTCGTGGAGACGTTCGCGCTCGCGTGCGTGTCCGCGCTCGCCGCCGGTGCCTATCCCGCGTGGCGCATGGCACGCCTCTCCCCCGCTCAGGCGTTGCGAGGCGAATGATGCGGACCTTGTCGTTCCTGCTCGCGCTGCTGTCGACGTTCGCGTGCTCGCGGACCCCGGAGCCCGTGCGCGCGGAGCTCGACGTCGGCGAGTTGCTCTCGGCCGCCGCCGACCCGCGCTTCGAACGCGCGAGCGAGCCGCGCGAGTTCGTGTTCCCGCTCGACCACGGCCCGCATCCGACCTTCCAGACCGAGTGGTGGTACTTCACCGGCACGCTCGCCGACGCGAGCGGCGGCGAGTACGGCTACCAGCTGACGTTCTTCCGCCGCGCGCTCGCGCCCGAGGCACCGCGGCTCGACTCGAACTGGGCGAGTCACGAGTTCTACATGGCGCACTTCACGCTTTCGGCCGCAAAAGGGCAGCGTTTCGAGGCCCGCGAGCGCTTCGAGCGCGGCGCCCTCGGCCTCGCCGGAGCCCGCTCGGAGCCGTGGAGCGTGTGGCTGCGCGACTGGCGCGTCGAAGGTGACCTCGACGGTGGCGACGTGCGCCTCGTGGCACGCGACGGCGACCTCGCGCTCGACCTCACGCTGCGCGCGACGCGACCCGTGCTGCTTCAAGGCGAGCGCGGCCTCTCGCGCAAGGGCGCCGAGCCCGGCAATGCCTCGTTCTACTACTCGATCCCGCGCCTCGACTCGCGTGGCACGCTCGAGCTCGAGGGTGAGCGCTTCGGGGTGACCGGCGAGTCGTGGTTCGATCGCGAGTGGTCGACGAGCGCGCTCGAGCCCGGTCAGGTCGGCTGGGACTGGTTCGCGCTGCGCTTCGACGACGGCTGCGACCTGATGCTGTACGTGATGCGGCGCGACGACGGTTCGCTCGACCCGTTCAGCTCCGGCACCTTCGCCCAGCCCGGCGCCGCGCCACGCAAGCTCGCGCGCGACGACTTCACGATCACGCCGACCGCGCGCTGGACCAGCCCGGCGAGTGGAGCGACCTACCCTTCCGCGTGGCGCATCACGATCCCGGCGCTGGCGCTGGAGTGCGAGCTCGAGCCACTCGTGAGCGACTGCGAGCTCGCGATCTCGGTGCGCTATTGGGAGGGTGCAGTGCGCGCGAGCGGAACCCGCGGCGGCGTGCAGCTCTCGGGCCGCGGCTTCGTCGAGCTCACGGGGTACTGAGGTTCGTCTCGCGCGCCACGCGGCGGCCGCGCTCGAGATCGACGCCAGCGAGCAGCAGCGCGCCGACGAGGAAGAACGCGACCAGCGGCACGACGCCCCAGCGCGGCTCGCCCGTGGCCTTGATCGCGAGCCCGAAGCACAACGGCCCGAGGATCGCCGAGAAGCGCTCGAGCACGCCAAAAAGCCCGAAGAACTCGCCCGAACGGTGCCGCGGCACCATGCTCGCGAACATCGAGCGCGTCAGCGCCTGACAGCCGCCCATCACGAGCGCGACTCCCGCCGCGAGCGCATAGAAATACGCCAGCGGATGTTCCTCGCCCGGGCTCGCCATGCGCCACGCGAGCGCGGTGATGCCGAGGTACACGCCGATTCCGCCGAGCACCGCACGCTTGGGCCCGATGCGACCCGCGAGCCAGCCGAATCCGAACGCGCACGGCACGCCGAGGAACTGCACGAGCAGCACCGCGGGAATCATCTTCGGACCCGTGAGCCCGATCTCCGCCCCGTAGATCGTCGCCATGCGGATGATCGTGTTGATGCCGTCGTTGTAGGCGAGCATCGCGACCATCAGGAGGAACGCGTCGCGATGGCGCGGCAGGTCGCGTGCGGTCTCGGCGAGCCGCGCGAACGCCACTCGCAGCGCTCCCATGCGAGCGGGCTCGTCGGACTCGCGCACGCGCGCCGGCTCCTTCACGCTGCGCAGGAGCGGCAGCGCGAACACGGCCCACCAGATCGCGACCGACACGAACGCGAGGCGCACGGGCACCGTCGAGTCCTCCGGCAACCCGAACCACGCGGGCTTGAGGATCCACGCGAGGTTGAGCGCGAGCAACAAGCCCCCACCGAGGTACCCGAGCGCGTAGGCCGAGGTCGACACGCGGTCGAGCTCCTCCTCGCTCGCGATGCTCGGCAACAGCGCGTCATAGAACACGAAACTGCCCGCGACGCCGATGTTGCCGAGCACGAACAGGAGCGACGCGAGCTGCCAGTCGCCGCGCTCGACGAGCCACAGCGCCGCCGTCGCGAGCACGCCGAGCACGAGGAACGCGGCCAGCATCGGCTTCTTGCGCGCGCCCGTGTCCGAGAGCGCGCCGAGCAGCGGCCCGACGAGCGCGACGGCGACCATGCTCCACGTCGTCAGCTCGCTGAAGCGCTCGAGCACGTCCGTGCGCCCGTCCGCCGCGACCTCGCGGTAGTACACGGGGAACACGGCCGTCACGATCGTCGTGAAGAAGGCCGAATTGGCCCAGTCGTACAGCGCCCACGCACGCAGCTCCGGCCGCCCCAGCCCCAGCCGTTCGAGCAACCCCGCGCGCGCGGGCGTTCCGGCCTCTCGGGGTTCGCGCGCGGCGTCCATCGGCGCGTGAGGCTA
>JABWBL010000432.1 GCA_013360535.1 Planctomycetaceae bacterium | reverse complement strand
CAGCGCGCGCGCTGGCGCTGGACGCGCGTCGCTTCGTTCGCTTCGGCGGCGGCCGTGCTCGCGATCGCACTGCCGCTCCTGTGGAAGCAAACCGGCCGACCGACCACCGACCCGAGTTCTCCGACTTCGGGCTCCACGGCCCCCGTGGCCTTCGAGCCCCGCGGCTCGAACTCCGAGATCGCGCCGCAGCAAGGCTCCCGCACTCCCACGGCTCCCGAGCTCGCGGGCCAAGTTGCGGCCGACGCTCCGGCCTCTGCCGACCCCGCCTCCGCCCACGCTTTGGGCACGACGGACACGACCGGAAAGGGCGGCCTCCGTCGCGCCCTCGGCGAGAAGCGCCAGCGCGAATTCGCGACTCCCTACGACGCGTCCGGCGAGAGCGGTGCCTGGTCGCTCGCCAGCGACCGCGAGCTGCGTTGAGAGCTCGGCCGACGCCCGCGCCTGACTCGTCGAAGTCCAACCTGTTTCCCGCTCGCGACCCGCAAACGTCGTCTCAACCTGCCCCGCCAGCAGCTGGGGCCCACTCCGATGAAGATCTCCACCAGACTCTTCGCGTTGGGCGGCCTGTGCGCCGCCGCTGCTCTCCCGGCCTACGCCGCGCTGCGTTCGAGCGCGCCCGCGAGCGTGCAGCTCAAGCCCGCGACCTCCGGCGCGCCCCAGGGACGGCTGATGCGCGCGGCGCCGCTCGAGCCGCTGACGCAGGAACAGATCGCCGTCTGGAAGAAACGCCTCGCACAGGAGGATCTCGACCTGCGTGAGCAGGCGTTCGACCTCGCGCTCGACGCCGCGTTGCGCGACGGCGGTCTGCGCTCGGCGCTCGAAAGCTGGGCCAAGGACACTTCCGCGCCGGAGCTCGCGTGGACCGCGCGCCTCGTGCTGCGCGAGTTGAGGGAGCGTCAGGATCCGTTGGCGGCCTTCGGTGGCCAGCGCGCCCTGCAGCTCGATCCGCTGGCGCCGGGCTTCGGGCCGGGAATCGACTTCGACACGCTGCGACGCCGGATGTTCGAGGATCTCGGCCTCGTCCCGGGCCTGCAGAACCAAGGAACGCCTCTCGCGCCCGCGCAGCCCTCGATCCAGGCGCAAAGCGAGTCCTTCTCGCTCGAGTCAGGCCCGGATGGCGTCAAGTGCAAGGTCACGAAGTCGGTCGACGGCAAGGAGGTGACCGAGGAGTACGAGGCGAAGACGATCGAGGAATTGCTCGAGGCGCACCCCGAGCTGCGCGAGCGCGTCGGTGGCAATGGAATGAGCTTCCGCTTCGGCACGCCGCTGGGTTCAGGCGCCGCGCCGACCGATCCTTTCGGCTGGCTCACGCTGGCCCCGAGCGTGCGCACCGACATCCTCGGCGTCGCCGTGACGAGCGTTTCCGCCGAAGAATCCGGCGATCTCGGCCTCGAACCGGGGCTGGGCCTGCGCGTCGAGCGTGTCGAGCCCGGCACGATCGCGCAGCAGCTCGGCCTGCAGCGTGGCCACGTGCTGATCGAGCTCAACGGCCGCAAGCTGCGCACGCGCGACGACATCACCGAGATGCTGAAGGCACGCGACAAGTCCGGTGCGCTCGAGCTGCTCCTGATCGACCGCTGGGGCCAGCGCCGCACCCGCACCTGGAAGCCCGACGACAAGCGCCAAGCCTGAACGGCGGTGAGGGAGCGTCAGCGCTCCCTCGGATTTTCGCTCGCCCATGGCACGCGGCGAACGGCGGAGGTCGGGCGCTACCCGCCGACGGACGCCAACTGTCGATCGCACTCGGCGAGCAGGTCGTAGGCCCGCTTCATGTCGGGGTGGTCGAGGTCGAGCGTCGAGAGCTTGACGAACTGGCGCAGGTCCTCGCGCGCCTCGCGCACGAAACCGGCGTCGAGCTGGAGCTGCGCGCGCCGGCTGTAGAGGTCCGAACGCAGCGGCGCGTACTCGACGGCCTTGTTGAGGTGCACGAGCGCCTCGGGACGGCGCGCGAGCTTCACGAGCGCGCTGGCGGACGTCAGGTGCGTCTCGACGAGCAGGTTGGCACTGGCCGAGATGCGCTTGCGCAGCTCGCCCTCCTCGACGACGGAGAGGTTGGGACGCGTGAGGTCGGTCTTCCAGAACTCGATCTCGGTGGTCGCGAGCTCGAGCAGCTTGTCGGACCAGGTCACGCTCGCCTCGAGGTCGCCTTCGAGCGCGGTGACGCGCTGCAGGCCGTTGATCGCCTGCACCTGCGACGGCCGCTCGGCGAGCACGGCGAGGTACGTCTCGCGGCTCTCCTTCCAGGCCGCCTTCGACTGCGTGCGCAGCTCGGCGCAGCGTGCGGCGGGATCCTTGGCTTCGGTCGAGAGCTTGCCCTTCTCGATGCCCTCGGCGGACTCGACGAGGTTGAGTCCCTTGCGCTCGAGCGTCTCCGCCAGTCCGAGCTTCGAGCGGTAGTCACCCTTCTTCGCCAGCCCGCGGAAGATCCTCTCCGCGATCAGGATGTCGTCGCGCGTGCCGGCCTTGAGGCGCAGGAAGGCCTTCATGAGGAGCAGCCCCTGGTCCTCCTCGTCGATCGCGAGGCCCATGTCGGCCTGCCGCTCGGCCTGCGCCATCTCGCCCGCGTCGTAGTACTTGCGCGCGAACTCGCGGTGCAGGGTCAGGCGCTGCTCGTCGGTGACGCCGTCGCCCTCGGTCTGGCAGGCGGAGAGCGGGGCGAGGACGAGCGCGAGGGGGAGGAGGAAGCGGAAGGGGACGTGACGCATGGCGGAAGGGTAGCGCTGGGCGGGGATTCAGGCTCGGATCGACTCCAATAACCGCCGGATCCGGTCCGGTTGCAGACGAACCGTCAGGACCTTGCCTCCCGACAGGCTGACGAGGCCGGGCTTGGCGCCCCGCGGCTTGTGGACTTCCTTGCGGCGAGCGACGTGCACGTTCGCGCGCATGGCGTCGCGCATCGGGGAGAAGTGCACGGCGAGGTGCGCGGCGTCGAGCAGCTCTTCCGCGTCGGGCTCGGCGTTCTTCTCGACCACGAGCACGACGTGGCTGCCGGGGCAATCGGCGGTGTGCAACCACAAGTCGCCGCCGCGGCAGTGGTGGAAGGTCAGGTCGTCGTTGTCGGACGCGTTGCGGCCGACGCGGATCTCGCTGCCCCGCAGTCCGGAGTAGCTGCGGTAGGGCTTGCGCGGCTGCGGCGCCTTGCGCTCGCGCTCGACCTGCGTGACTTGCGCGGGCTCGAGCAGGCCAGCCTTCACGGCTTCGGCCTCGAGCGCCTCGGCGTCACCCGCCGGATCCTTGCAGGCGAGATCGAGCCGTTCGAGCGCGGCCACACGCTCGCGGGAGCCCTCGAGCTCCTGCTCGACCGACTCGCGCGCGCGCACGAGCTTCTTGTAGCGCTCGAACACGAGCTCGACGTTCTCGCGCGGGCCGCGGCGCGGATCGAGCTCGATCGTGCGCTCACGCGGCGCTTCGCTCCACGGGTCGGGCACACGCACCTCGCGCGCGCCGCGCGGGATCGAGTGCAAGTTCGCGAGCAGCGCCTCGCCGTCCTTGCGGATCTCGTCGGCGTTGTCGGAGGCGACGAGGCGCTGCTCGAGCCCACGCAAGTGCGAGCGCGCACGCTCGAGCTTGCGCTCGACACGCTCGGAGAGTTCCTTGCGCGCACGCGCCGACGCGAGCGCGGCGACGTCGCGACCGAGCAGCTCCTGCACGAGGAACGAGAACGGTGCCGCCGCGTCCGCGCGTGCGTCGGAGTCGGCC
>JABWBL010000431.1 GCA_013360535.1 Planctomycetaceae bacterium | reverse complement strand
GACGCGACGTCGGCGCCCGCTCCGGAGGCCCCGACGACGAAGGAGCTTGCGCCATGACCCGCGCCACCGTGAAGAGCAGCGTTCCCAACGTCGCCGTGCGCACGTCGACCCCCAGCGCGCTCAACGAGACCTCGCGCGAGCGCATCGTCGCCGCGCTCAACGAACGCCTCGCCGAAGGCATCGACCTGCACTCGCAGGTCAAGGTCGCGCACTGGAACGTCAAGGGCCCGGGCTTCCCGACGCTGCATCCGTTGTTCGAGACGTTCGCGACGGCGCTCGCGCAGTGGAACGACGAGCTCGCCGAGCGCGCCGTCATCCTCGGCGGCACGGCCTGCGGCACCACACGCATCGCCGCGCGCACGTCACGCCTGGCGGAACTGCCGCTCGAGGTGCAGCGCGACGTCGAGCTCGCGGAGCTCCTGATCGCACGCTTCGACGCCTTCTCGGAGGGCCTGCGCGACACGCGCCTGATGGCCGAGGAATCCGGCGACATCGACACCGCCGACCTGCTCACCGGCATCCTGCAGCAGCACGAGAAGCACGGCTGGTTCCTGCGCGCGACGCTGGGCGTCTAGGAGCGGGACGTTCGGACGCAGGATCCCGGCAGGCCTGCGTCCGAGACGGGCACGGCGATGCGACCCGGGCGGTGTGCCTTGCGCGTTGGACCTGCTGCCCCTACGTTCACGTAGGCGGCCTGCCCGCCGCTCGCCTACCCGCACAGGAACACGCCATGCGCCTCGCCTGCATCGCTCTCGCGCTCGTCGCCTGCACCGGCCTGTCCGCACGTCCGGCCCTCGCCCAGACTCTCGCTCGACTCAACCTCGGGCCCGGCGGCGTCGAGGCGAACGGATCGACGGGAGCGGTCAAGTCGAGCGCGGACGGACGGTTCGTCGCGTTCGAGAGCACGGCCACCAATCTCGTTGCGAACGATCTGAACGGCGCGGTCCGCGACATCTTCGTGCTGGACCGCAACACCGGCGTGATCGAGCTCGTCAGCCGTTCCGATTCCGGCGCCCAGAGCACTTCGCCGAGCACGCTGGGCGGCATTTCCGACGACGGCAACTGGATCGCGTTCCGCGGGAACGGGCTCGAGGTCGGCGCGGTCGACGAACCCGAGGACGTGTACCTGCGCGATCGACTTCCCCAGCAGACGCGCGAGCTCACGGGATTCAACGTCCCGGGCACGTACGTCGGCGTGCCTGCCATGGCCGGAACGGGCCAGTACACCGTGTTCCAGGTCGACGAGATGTGCAGCAGCGATTTGCTGGTCTACGACACCGGCGCGCCCCAGACGCTGGTCCTGGCCACCGGCAGCACTTGCTACGCGGGGGGAGGCCGCGTGGTCGACTACACCGTGTCGCGGGATGGCACGAGAGTCCTGTACAGCACGTGGGTCTGGTTCATCCCGATTGGCACCGATGCCTACGTCTCCACCAAGACGCTGCCCAACTCCGCGCCGGTCACCTTGCATTCGGTCGTAGGCATCCCGTCCGGCTACAGGCCGATCTGCAAGGCGATTTCCAACGATGGACTGCTCGCCATCTGGCGCGTGCCGAATGCCGCCGGCCTTCCGAAGGGGCTGCTCGCCCTCGATGTCCCGACGAACACGCTGACGCGCATCGACCCAACGGCGAACAACGTCGTGGACCACGCCACGAACCTGTCGATCTCGACGGACCGGCGGCTCCTCGCGTTCGTGTCGAGCTCGAACAAGCTGGTGCCGAGCGACACCAACGGGGCACCGGACGCGTTCGCCTACGATTTCGCCACGAACGAGTGCCGCCGAGTGAGCCTCTCACTCAGCCAGCAACAGGCTGCGGCCGGCGCGATCTCGCTCGCGGTGGACAGCGCCTTCTCGACGGCGTTCCTCAGCTCGGCCCAATCGGACTGGGTGAGCGGGGACACCAACGGCGCCGCGGACCTGTTCGCTCGCGACCTGTGCTTCTCCGTGCACCCCGACCAGGACCAGGATGGGTACGGCGTGTCCGGAGTCTCGCAGCTGGCGTGCCTGCCGATCCCGGCCGGGTGGCGTACCGACGACGGCGACTGCGACGACTCCAACGCCGCCATCCACCCGCTCGCGCCGGAACTCCCCAACGGGATCGACGACGACTGCGACGGCCTGGTCGACGAGACGACAGGCACGACCTACTGCACAAGCGCGACGTCGAGCTCCGGTTGCACCCCCTTGCTCGGTGCGTCCGGCAGTCCCTCGATCTCCGCCACTTCGGGGCTGGTCCTGCAGGTCGCGCAGGCCGACGGCCAACGCAGCGCCCTGATTCAGTATGGGATCGCGCCGCTGGCCCAGAGCTTGTCGCCCTCCCATCCGAGCACGCTGTGCGTCGCCGGGCCTCGCCAGCGCCTGGGCGCGACTTCGCTCGGAGGCTCCGCCGGCCAGTGTGACGGCGGGATGTCGCTCGACTTCCTCGCCTGGATCAGCACGCACCCCGGCGCGCTCCACACTCCCCTGGTGGCTGGTCAGCAGTTGTATTTCCAGGCCTACGTGCGCGAACCGAACTTCCCGCCGCCGGCGATCCTGCTCAGCGCAGGCTTGACCTTCGTGCTCACGCCGTGACGAACGTGCCGTGGCACGAGGGCTCCGACGCGCCGCGTGGCGCGACCCGGCGCGCAGGGACTATGGTTCGAGCCGAATGAACGGCACGACACGACCCCGGCTGCGAAGCGTGGCACAACTCGCGCTGGCGGGACTCACCCTCGCGGCGACGCAGGGGGCGACGGCAAGGCTCGACGGTTGGGACCTCAAGGCCCCCGCACCGGTGGCGGATGGACGGCCGGCGACGCTGGCGCGTGCGAACGAGGTGAAGTGCGGCGAGTGCCATCGCGAGGCGCTCGAGAGCTGGGCGGCGACGACGCACGCGCTGGCGTGGGAGAACGAGCCGTACCAAGAGGATCTCGTCGGTCGCAAGAAGGCGGAGAGTTGCCACGGATGCCATGCGCCGGTGGCGCTGCACGGCGAAGAGGACGAGCTCCTCGCGACCAAGCCCGAGGCGCGCAAGGACGAGCGGCACTTCGGCGTGTCTTGCGAGAGTTGCCACCTGGCGAGCGATGGCGCGCTGCTCGGGCCGACGGGAGCGCCGACGCAGGACCACGGGACGCGCAAGTCGGAGAGCTTCTCCGGCGCAGGCTCGGATGCGCTGTGCGCGACGTGCCACCGCACGACGGTCGGCCCGGTGATCGGGCTCGTGCGCGACTTCGAGCAGTGGGAGACCAAACCCGCGGGCGCGAGCTGCGTCGCATGCCACATGGCGCCGTTGCGTGAGGTCGGCCAAGGCGAGACGAAGCGCACCGTGCGCAGCCATGCGCTGCAGACGCCGCGCGATCCGCACTTCCTCGCGCAGGCCTTCGGGGTCACGCTGGAGAGCGCGGAGCGTTCGACGCGCGTGGTGATCGCCAACCGCGCGGGGCATCGTGTGCCGGGCTTGATTGGGCGCGAGCTCGAGTTCGTCGCGGTCGCGCTCGGGCCCGACGGCAAGGAACTGGCGCGCGAGACGCTCGTGCTCACGACCGAGGCGTACCTGCCGGTCGGAGACTCGCTCAGCCTCGAATTGCCGGTGAAAGCCGCCAAGGTCGCGCTGCGGGCGCGGCACGTCGACCCACGGCTCGACAAGCCCGTGCTGTTCCTCGAACGCGAGCTCGCGCCGTAGCCGGGGCGCCCGCGCCGAGGTAGACCGGGCGCGTGGCACTC
>JABWBL010000011.1 GCA_013360535.1 Planctomycetaceae bacterium | reverse complement strand
CTGCGGTCGGCGTGCTTGAGCCGCGCGAGCCCGCGCGCGACCTCGTCGAGCCGTTCCGGCGCCTCGAGAGCGACGGGGTCGAAGGACAGGAGCAGCGCCCCCGGCCACGGAGCCTCGTTGTCGGGGTCGTAGTAGTTGTTGTTCGCCTGCACGATCGCGGTGGGCACGAGCTTGCCCTTGCGGCGCAAGCGGCGGCCGATCGACTCCTCGCGCGTGCGCACGAGCCCCCAGCCGAAGCGCGCGGTCTGGCTGAGCACGATCAGCGCGACCAGCCACAGGAGCTCGGCGTCCGGCGGGCGCGGCGCACCACCGGCCTTCTGGGCCTCGGCCGCGGCGAGCACGAGCCTCACCATGTGCACGAAGATCGCCGCGTAGAACACGAACGGCAGGATCGAGATCACGTCGGCCCACGGCATCGCCGGCGTCGCCTCCGGGATGTGCTTCTCGAGCTTGCCGGTCCACTCCAGGCGCGCGAGTTGCTCGCGCAGTTCACGCGGCTTCATGCCTCACCTCCCAGCGGGAAGTGCGCGGCGAGGCTCGCGGCGCCGCAGCCCCACGTGTTGTGGAACATCACGCGCGAGCGGTCGGGGCCGCGGTGGGCGCGGTCGGCGAGCACGAACAGGAGGCGCGAGTCGAGCCCGCCGTCGGGCAGCCACTGCGGGCCGTAGTACGTGCGCACGACCTCGGTCGCGGGAAGTCCGAATGCCGCGGGCAGCTCGAGGCGCGTCGTGTCGCACACCTTCGCCTCGAGGTCGGCGCGCAGCCGCCCGACGAACTCGCGCAGCTCCACAGGCGCCTCGGCCCGTCCCGCGACGAGCGCTTCGAGGCGTTCGGCCGCGGCGACGAGTTGCCGCAGCTCCTTCCAGTTGCGCACCTCGAAGCCGACGAGCGCGTGCACGAAGGGAATGGCGTGCTCGTCCTCGCGGGCCGTGCCCGAAGCGAACACCGCGGCGGGATAGGCGCCAGCGCGTCGGTAGTGGGCGGCGGTCAGCCGCAGCGGTTGCGTGCGCAGCCAGCGACCGAGAACGAGGCAAGCGAGGGTCAGCGCCGCGAAGCTCCACAGCACCGGCCCATGCGTGAAGCCGGCGACGAGGATCGTGAGCACGAGCAGCGCCATCGACGCGATCTCGGTCCACACTCCGCGCAGCAGGCGCTCGGGATGGCTGAAGCTGAGGACGTTGCCACCCAGCCAGTCCCAGATCTCGTTGCGGCGGATGACTTCGAGTCGCGCGTGCTGCTCGGCGAAAAAGTCCGCGAGCGCGGTGTCGTCGTCGGGCGGCAGAACGTCGTGGCTGCGGCCGTAGTGCACGGCCGGATCGCGGGCGGGAGTGCTCATCGGGAGGCTCTCGGGAAGAGGCGCTGGCAGGGTAGCCGCGCCCGGCGGGGGTCGCCACGGGGCGAGGTTGCCGGCGTCGGCCCAAATCGGGAATTCGCCAAACTCCGGAGGCCCGGCGGCGTTGGCACGACCGTGTAGGAGCGGGTTTCGCGCGGCGCTAGAGTCGCGCGAGACGCGGCCCTCCCGGAAGAGCGCGACGAAGGATGCCACGAATGGAACGGACGATGCAGCGTTGGACGTGCGGTGCGGTGCTGGCGACGGGACTGGGGCTGGGGATCCTCGCGCCGCGGGCGCAGGCGGAGCCGCAAGGGCGGCAGGCCGACTTCGAGGAGCAGTTCGCGCTCTCGACCGACCGCAAGGCGCTGCTCGCGCAGCTGATCCCGGGCAGTGAGACCTTCTACTACTGGTCGTGCCTCGAGCGGCAGCACGCGGGCGATTTCGCGGCGGTCGAAAGCCTGCTGCGCACGTGGCGCGAGCGCTTCGGCGACTCGAACGCGCGCTACGCCGAGATCGCGGTGCGCCAGCACCTCCTGACCTTCGACCAGAATCCCAAGCGCGGCTGGGAATGGCTGCGCAACCAGCTCGGGCCCGACCTGAGCCACTCGGCGGACGTGCCGGGCGCGCGGCCGGAAGTGCCGACCGAGCTCGATCCCGCCAGCGTGAGCGACGCGGCGTGGAAGGAGCGGGCGCTGGCGATCCATCCGCGCACGGTGACGGGCCTGCGCGGGGCGGCGCTCGAACGCATGGCGGCGGAGGAGCTCGACGACGCGCTGTTCGCGAGCCTGATGTCGCAGCTGCGAACGGCGGACCTGCCCAACGTGCTCGAGCTCGTGCTGCGGCATCTGGAGCTGCGCAACTCGGGCGGGTTCGGGAGCCTCCCGCTGCACGGCGCGCTGACGCTCGGACAGCTCGAGGAGCTCGCGCGGCGCAGGCCGGCGCTCCTCAACGACGAGAAGTTCGTCAACGCGTGGATGGTGCGGCTCGCGCCGGGGGCCGACGAGAACGTCGAGCGCGACGTCGGGGCGCGGCGCGCCTACCTCGAGCGCCTCGCGACGCTGACCGCGCGGCTCTCGGGTGGCTTCAACTCGTTCAAGGCGCACGTGGCGTTCCATCGGCTGCAGCTCGACCTGCGCACGGGCGAGCTCGATCTCACGCGCTTCCAGGACTACCTGCGGCTGCCGCGCAACTCGACGACGACGCCGCGCAAGGCCTACGAGAACGCCGAGCGCACGCGTGAGGTCGCCGAGCTCGGAAGCCAGTTCTCCACGGGCTTCGGGCCGATCGCGAACGACGAGCCGCTCGTGCGCGCGTTGCTCGAGCGCTTCCTGCGCGACGCCGCCGACACCAAGGCCTTCGACGCGCTGGTCGAGCCGACGTACCTCAAGCGCACGTTCGCCGAGACGAAGATCCTCTCGAACAGCGGCGACATGGAGCGCTGGTACACGCTGCTCGACGATCCGGGTTACTACGAGCAGCTCAAGCAGCGGGTCGAGCTCCACTTCGCGCCGACGCAGAAGGAACATTTTGGCGCCGACGAGGCCGTCGGAATCGAGCTCGACGTCAAGAATGTCCCCAAGCTGCTCGTCAAGGTCTACGAGATCCACGCGCTCAACTACTACACGGCCACGGGGCGGGAGATCGACGCGTCGATCGATCTCGATGGCCTCGTCGCCAACGAGGAGAGCACGCTCGAGTACGCCGAAGGCCCGCTGCAGCGCGTGCGCCGCAAGTTCGACTTCCCGCGGCTCTCGAAGCCGGGCACGTACGTGGTCGAGTTCATCGGCAACGGCACCGCGAGCCGCGCCGTGATCCGCAAGGGCGGGCTCGAGCTGATCGCGCGCACGGGCGCGGCGGGACACGTGGTTCGGGTCGTCGACGAGCGCGGCACCGCGCAGCCCAAGGCCGCGCTGCACCTCGAAGGCCGCCGCTACGACGCCAACGACAAGGGCGAGATCGTCGTGCCGTTCACCTCGAAGCCGGGTGGAAAACCGGTGGTGCTCGAGAGTGGCGCCCGGGTCGCGCTCGGGCGTTTCGAGCACGCGCAGGAGAGTTACATGCTGCGCGGGGACGGCTTCGTCGATGTCGAGCAGCTGCGCGCGGGCTCGAAGGCGCAGCTTGTGCTGCGGCCGTGGCTGCTCGTGAACGACTCGCTCGCGTCGCTGTCGCTGCTCGAGGACGCGGTGCTCGCGGTGACGACGACCAATTTCGACGGCACGGCGGCGACAGCCGAGCTGCGCGGTCTCGAGCTGCGGCTCGACCGCGAGTTCGTGCACGAGCTCGTCGTGCCCGGACGGCTGGCGCGGCTCGAAGTGACCCTGCGCGGCAAGATCACGCGCCTCTCCGACGGCGAGAAGGTCGAGCAGGCTTGCTCGCTCCTGAGCGTGGACCTGTCGAAGCTCGAGCGCGGCAACACGCTCGATTGCCCGCTGCTCGGCCGCGATGCCGAGGGTTGGTTCGTCGACGTGCTCGGTCGCACCGGCGAGGCCGTGGCAGACCGCGTGCTGCAGTTCCAGCTCAAGCACCGCAACTACACGGACAAGTTCGAGCTGTCGTTGCGCTCGAACAAGGAAGGGCGCATCCGGCTGGGCACGCTCGACGGAGTGCAGGTCGTCAACTGCAACGGTTTTGGCGGCGAGTGGCGCGGCTGGGCGCTCGAGGATGAGCTCGCCCAGGTGCCGCAGGTCCTGCGCGGCGTCGTCGGCGAGACGTTGCGCATCGCGCACCATTCGAGGGCCACGAAGCTCGACCGATCGGTGGCGACGCTGCACTCGTTCAAATCGAAGTCCGCGTCGGTGCGGGACGAGTTCGAGCGGCTGGCGCTCGCGGGGGAGTACCTCGAGCTGCGCGGCTTGGCGGCCGGGGACTACCTGCTGTGGCTCAAGGACGTGCAGGCGAGCGTGCGCGTGCAGGTGACGGCCGGCGAGAAGCGGGACGGCTGGGCGATCGGGGCGAACCGTGCGCTCGAGCTCGTCGATTCGGCGCCGCTCGCGATCCGCGGGGTCGCGCTGGAAGGCGACGAAGTCGTCGTGCGGCTCTCGGGTGCGGACCCGGACGCACGCGTGCACGTCTTCGCGACGCGCTACATGCCCGCGCTCTCGGTGGGGCGTCTGGGCTACGAACCGGACCTGCCGCAGCGCTCGCTCGCGCTCGAGATCCCCGAGAGTGACCTGCGCGCAGGTCGCGAACTCTCCGACGAATACCGCTACATCCTCGAGCGTCGCTTCGCGCGCAAGTTCCCCGGCAACATGCTCGCGCGGCCGAGCCTGCTGCTCAATCCGTGGGAGCTCGACGAGGCGTTCACGTCGATCGGCACCGGCGGGGGCGCGGGCGGACGCTTCGGCGGACGCAAGAACCTCAAGGCTCGTGGCGGTTCGGGCCGGGAGATGGAAAGCAGGGACAGCGTCCCTGCCGGCGAAGCCGGACTCGAGCCGAACTACGAGTTCCTCGGCGGAGCGCGCACGCTCGCCGCGAACCTGATCCCCGACAAGGACGGCGTGGTGCGCGTCAAGCGCGGCCAGCTGGGTGACGGCACGTTCGTGCACGTGGTCGCGCTCGACTCCGGCGATCGTGTTTCGCGTTCGCTCGCGCTTGCGGGCACGCCGCTGGTGGCGCGCGACCGGCGCCTGATGACGGCGCTCGATCCGGCGAAGCACCGCGTCGAGCAGCGGCGCATCGAGCTCGTGAAGGCCGGCGAGACGCTCAAGGTCGATGAAGCCTCGACCGAAGCGTTGCAGGTCTACTCGACGCTCGGTGACGTGTTCGCGTACTTCCTCGGGCGCGGTGGCAACGCTGCGGGCCTCGCGCCGTTCGAGTTCCTCACGCGCTGGCCGAAGCTCGACGCGCAGGAGAAGCGGCGCCTGTACTCGGAGCACGCCTGCCACGAGCTGCACCTGTTCCTGTTGCGCAAGGACGCCAAGTTCTTCGAGGAGGTGGTCAAGCCGTACCTCGCGAACAAGCTCGAGAAGCAGTTCCTCGACCACTGGTTGCTCGGGGACGACGTCGCGCGCTACCTCGAGCCGCGGCGCTTCGAGCAGCTCAACGTGCTCGAACGCATTCTCCTAACGCAGCGCGTGCAAGGGCGCACGGCCGCGGGCCAGCGCTGGGTGCGCGACGCGGTGGAGGTGCGCCCAGTCGACCTCGCCCAGCTCGAGCGCGACTTCCAGACGGCGCTCGGCGGGCTCGCGAAGGACCAGGCGAATCCGTTCGACAACCTCGGCTTCAACGACGCCGTCACGCTCGGGTTCCTGACCGATCGAAGTGCGGGAGCTCCGGCTCGTCAGGCGCCGGGCGCCCCCGGATTGATCGGCGGAGGCGGGAACATGCCGTCTCCGGAGAAGGCCGGGGAGCCGGGCTCGGACTCGAAGCGCAAGAACGACGGGGCGGACGACTTCTTCATCGGCGAGGGCGAGCGCAACGAGCTCGCCGAGTCGGAGGAGCTCGACAAGCGCGCCTTCAAGGACGCAGAGGGTGATGTTGCGTTGCGGCGGGCGCAGGAACAGCAGCTGTTCGTGCCCGTCGGGACCACGAAGGTCTTCGCGGAGCGCAACTACTGGAACGTGATGCTGCACGAGCAGGGCGGGTGGCTCGTCGCCCCCGACCGTTTCTGGCTCGACTTCGCTCAGGCGGCCGGAGCGACGCCCTTCCTGTCGACGAACTTCCCGCAGGCGACGGACTCGCTCAACGAGATGCTGCTCGCGCTCGCGGTGCTCGACCTGCCCTTCGAGGCCGCGGCGCCGAAGGTCGAGGACGCGCAGGGGATCCGCACGATCCTGCCCGCTTCGCCGGTGCTGGCGGTGCGCAAGGAGCTGCGCGAGAGTCCAAAGGCGACGGCGGCGACGCCGATGCTCGTCACGCAGCGCGTCGCGCGGCTCGATGATCGCCACGAGATCGTCGACGGCATGCAGCGCGAGAAGTACGTGCGCGGCGAGTTCCTCTCGCGCGTGCCGTACACGCTGCAGGTCGTGCTCACGAATCCGACGGCCGAGCCGCACGAGGTCGAGCTGCTCGTCCAGCTGCCGGCTGGGTCGGTCCCGCTTTCGGCGGGGCGCTCGACCAAGGGCGTCAGCCTGCGGCTCGAGCCCTACTCGACGGCGCGGCTGGAGTCGCCGTTCTACTTCCCCAAGCCTGGCAAGTTCGCGCACTACCCCGTGCACGTCGCCGAGAAGGAGCAGCTCGTCGCCTTCGCGGACGCGCTCGACTTCAACGTGCTCTCCGAGCCGAGCCAGGTCGACGCGACCTCTTGGGAGTATGTCAGCCAGCGCGGCTCGCTCGAGGACGTGCTCAAGCTCCTCGACAAATCGAACCTCGAGCAAGTCTCGCTGCCGAGCGTCGCGTGGCGCATGCGCGACCGCAAGGCCTACGAGGCGTTGACGGGGGCGTTGCGCGCGCGGCTCGCCTATGACTCGACGTTGTGGGGCTATGCGTTGCTGCACGAGGACAAGCTCGGGGCGCGCGAGCTGCTCGAGCACGACCGCGGGCTCAGTCAAGTCGCCGGACCGTGGCTCCAGAGCCCGCTCGTGCGCATCGATCCCGTGCTCGAGCTCGAGAGCGAGCAGCTCGAGTTCGATCCGCTGGTCAACCCGCGCGCCCACGCCTTCGGCGCGAAGCGCGAGGTGCGCAACCAGCTCGCGGAGCAGCGCTGGCGCGAGTTGCTCTCGATCCTGTGCCACAAGCCGACGCTCTCGGCCGAGGACCTGATGCAGGCGACCTACCAGCTGCTGCTGCAGGATCGCATCGAGGAAGCGCTCGCCACGCTCGCGCGCGTCGACGAGCGGCAGGTGCGCGAGAAGCTGCAACTCGACTACCTGCGCGCCTACGCGGCCTTCTTCTCGGACAATCCGGGCACCGCGCGGGCCATCGCGGAGCGTTACCGCGAGTTCCCCGTCGAGCGCTGGCAGAAGCTCTTCGGCGAGGTGCTGGCGCAGCTCGACGAGGCCGAGGGCAAGGCCGTCGCGCGCAACGTGGGCGAGGATCGCAACACGCGGCAGGCTGCCCTCGCCGCGGCCGCGCCGGTGCTGGAACTCTCCGTCGAGGACGGCGGGCTCGTCGTGCGGCACTCGAACCTGACCGGGTGCGAGCTGAGCTACTTCCCGATGGACATCGAGTTCCTGTTCTCGACGAACCCGTTTGTCGGCCAGGATTCGCAGGCCTTCGCGTTCGTCAAGCCGCGCGCGACCGCGCAGCTCGCGCTGTCCGCCACCGCGGCGCAGACCAAGGTCGAGGTGCCCGCCGAAGTCCGCGGCGCCAACGTGCTCGTCGAGGTCCGCTCGGGGGGCCTCGTCCGCCGCGTTCCGCTGCTGCAGGGCACGCTGCGCGTGCAGTGGATGGAGGACTTCGGCCAGCTCGCCGTCACGTCGAGCACGAGTGGCAAGGCGCTGCCGAAGACCTACGTGAAGGTGTACGCGAAGCTCGCCAACGGGACCGTCCGCTTCCACAAGGACGGTTACACCGACCTGCGCGGGCGCTTCGACTACGCCTCGATGTCGGGCGAGGGCGCGAACGACGCGACGCGCTATGCGGTGCTCGTCGCGAGCGAGAGCGAAGGTGCGGCGATCCGCGAGATCGCTCCGCCCGCGCGTTGAACGCCACGAAAACGCCGCGCCGGTCGCAGCAAGCGACCGGCGCGGCGTCGTCGCAAGCTACTTGGCCGCGTTGCGCAGGCGTGCGAGACCCGGATGGTTCGGGGCGAGCTTCGTCGCGCGGAAGCAGCTCGTGGCCTCGACAGGGCTCGGACCCTTCGGCGGCGGGGCGGCGTTGCCAGCGGTCATCTCGATCTCGCCACCGTAGGGGTTGTAGTACTCCCACACGATCTCGCCCGCCGGCGTGACCTCGAAGAAACGGCCCTGCTTGCCGGAGCAGATGAACGTGTGGCCGTTGGCGAGGCGCTGCGTGCCGGAGATGAAGAACGAGAAGAAGTCGGGTTTTTCCGGCGCGGTGTAGCTCCACGCGGGTTCGGCGGGCCCAAAGGCCTTGCCGGGCTCGCGCTGGAAGCCGAGCTTGGGATCGAAGGGCAGCACGAGCTCGTCGATCGAGCTGTACTCGACCGGCCCGCGCTTGGAGCCGTTGTTGAAGACGAGGATGTGGCCCGCGCCCGGATGGCCGGCGGGGATCCAGTCGGGCTGGTGCTGGTAGAAGAGCTTCTGGTCCGCTTGCGTGCCGCAGCCGTAGGTGCGCGGGTTGCCCCAGCGGTAGAGCAGGTCGCCCCCCTTGCCATACTTGCCTCCGGTCGAGCCGCGCGCCTCTTCCGTGGTGGTCGAGTGGTCGAGGATCCACAGCTCGTGCAGGTGTGGCGTCGAGAGCGCGATCAGGTCGTGCGCCGGGTCGTAGTGCACCGAGTTGAGGTGCAGGAAGTCGCCGCGCTTCTCGCGTGGGGCGTCGCCCTGCTCGGCGTGCTTTTCCTCGTCGCCGCCCGCGTAGCCGAGCTCGCGCAGCTTCTTCGCCTCCTCGCGCGCCAGCCGCGCCTCCTCCGGCGTCATCGGCGGCTGGTCGCGGTGGTCGGCGTTGACGTCGATGCGGCCGGGGCGGTCGGCGACCTGGCCGTAGTTCTTGCGCTTGGCGTCGAAGTCCTGCACGAGGTGGTCCTTCGCGCGCCATTCCCAGACGATCTTGCCGCCGCTGGGGCGCTGGGGCTCGATCTCGATCACCGTGTCCGGCCACCAGCCCTTGGCCTCGACGAAGCGCGGATCGCGGCCCTGCTCGACCGCCTCGGCGGCACTCAGGTGCTCCCAGGCGATGGCGAGCACGTTCCCGTTGGGCAGGATCTCGAGGTCGTGGTGCAGCGAGCGCTTCTCGTCGCTCAGCACGAACTCCCACACCTTGTTGCCGTCCCAGTCGTACTCCGTGATGCGCCCGCCGAGGCCACCGCCGAAGAAGGTCGGGTTCTCGTCGATGCGGCTGGAGAGCAGCACGTTGCCGTTCTCGCGCAAGTAGACCGCCAGCGGCGGCAAGCCGTGCTTCCACTCGTGCGCGACCTTGCCGTCACGGTCGAGCAGGAAGATCGAGGGCGACTTGAGGGGCGCGAACAGGACGTAGCCGTCGCTGGCCGCGGGCTTGTGGACCGTGAGGCCCGAGGACCGTTCCGGGGCCGGGGAGTCCTTTGGGGCGGCATCCTGCGGCAGGAGCGTGGCGAGGGCGAGGAGCAGGGACAGGTGGGGGATCATGCCCAGATGCTAGGAACTGGACGCCTCGAGCTGCGGTCGAAGGCGCGAGATTTCTCCCGCTCGGGGGGCGGAGCGCTCGAGCTTCGCAGGGGGACTCGGCAGCCCTCTGGGTTGGTTCCGGAGGCCTGCTCGGGAAGCCCCTTCCCTTTGGCGAGCCTCCCGTGGCGGGTAGAGTCTGGGGTGCGCGAGGGGACGCGCCTTCGCCCCGGTGCTCTTGGGGGACTCCCGTGGAGTCGCCTCGGGCGCTGGGCCGATACACCCTGTCCCCGCCGGGCCCCCCGGACAGTCAGGACCCTCACCACCTCATGTGCGGCATCTTTGGAGTCGTCTACGGCCGTGATCCGGCCTTCGACGCGCCCTTCGCGGGCAGCGTCGTCGAGGCCCTGTTCCGTTGCTCCGAGGCGCGCGGCCGCGAGGCGGCGGGTCTGGCGGTGCACGACGGCCGGACGATCAACGTCCTCAAGCAGGCGGGCTCGGTCGACCAGTTCCTCGCCAACCCCAAGTACTCCGAGGTCATGGATGCGGCGCTGACGAGCTGGACCCGTGCGCTGCACGACGGCCAGCCGGCGACGCTCGCGATCACGGGCCACTCGCGCCTCGTCACCAACGGGGCGCAGACCGAGGGCGACAACAACCAGCCGGTAATCGCGCGTGGCTCGGTGATGATCCACAACGGCATCATCGTCAACGACGCGCGCCTGTGGCGGGCTCACCCCGACCTCGAGCGCAAGACCGAGGTCGACACCGAGGTGCTCGTCAACGTGCTGCGCAAGCACTTCGACGCCTCGAAGGACGTGGTCTGGGCGACGCGGCAGACGTTCGCGGAGATCGAGGGCGCGGCGAGCGTCGCGTGTTTCCTCGACGACGTGTCGAACCTGCTGCTCGCGACCAACACGGGATCGCTCTTCTACGTCACCAACGAACGCAAGACGATCTGCGCCTTCGCCTCGGAGCGCTTCATCCTGCAGCGCATGCTCGAGACGGCCGGCATCGCCGATCGGCTGGGCAAGTGCGAGATCCAGCAGCTGCACGCCGGCACGGGGCTGCTCGTCGGCCTGAACGACCTCGGCCTCGAGACCTTCAACAGCCTTGGCAAGGCTCCGGCGCCCGTGGCCGCGCCGAAGTTCTCTAGCGTCGACTCGCGCGTCGCGATCATCGACCACACCAAGACGGGCAAGAACCTGCGGCGCTGCAAGAAGTGCATCCTGCCGGAGACCTATCCGTTCATGGACTTCGACGCCGACGGCGTCTGCAGCTACTGCCGCAAGTGGAAGACGATCGAAGTGAAGGGCGAGGAGGCGCTCCTGCGCAAGGTCGAGCCCTATCGCTCCAAGGACGGCAGCCCCGACGTGATCCTCGCCTTCTCGGGCGGTCGCGACAGCGCCTACGGCCTGCACTACGTGAAGAAGAACCTCGGGATGAATCCCGTGGCGTTCACGTACGACTGGGGCCTCGTCACCGACCTCGCGCGCCGCAACCAGGCGCGCCTGTGCGGCAAGCTCGGCGTCGAGCACATCCTGCGCTCCGCCGACATCCCGACCAAGCGCCGCTACGTGCGCAAGAACGTCGAGGCCTGGCTCAAGAAGCCGGAGCTCGGCATGGTCACGCTGTTCACCGCGGGCGACAAGCAGTTCTACAAGTACGCGCGCGAGCTGCGGCAGGAGACGGGCATCAAGCTCGTGATCTTCTGCACCGGCAACATGATCGAGGACACGCCCTACAAGACGGGCCTGTGCGGCATCCGCGAGAAGGACCACGGGATGACGCTCACGGGCCTGCACCAGTGGGACGAGTTCCGCCTGCTCTGGTACTACTTCAAGAACTACCTGAAGAACCCCGGCTACTGGAACGAGTCCCTCAAGGACACGCTCGACGCCTACTACCAGACCTTCGTCGTCAAGGACGACTTCCTCTACCTCTTCCACTACCTCAAGTGGGACGAGCGCACGATCGTCGACACGATCCGCAACGAATACGACTGGGAAGTCGCGACCGACACCACGACCACGTGGCGCATCGGCGACGGCACCGCGCCGTTCTACAACTACATCTACATGACGATGGCGGGCTTCTCGGAAGACGAGGTCATGCTCTCGAACATGATCCGCGAGGGCGTGCTCTCGCGCGACGAGGCCCTGAAGAAGGCCGCCGAGTTCAACCACCCGCGCTGGCCGAGCCTCCGCGAATACGCGCAGATCGTCGGCTTCAACCTCGAAGAAGCCATCCAGAAGATCAACGCCGCGCCGAAGCTCTACTGATCAGCGATCGCGGCAGGCAGGATCGGCGAGCCGGTGATCCCGGCTCGGTGCAACGCGAAACGCTGCGAGCCTGTGCTTCGGCTCCGTGATGATTGCCTGAACCGACACGACTTCCATCGACCTGCGCCATGGGCGCTCGATCCTTGATCCACGCTGTCTGGAGTGGCGCAACGCTCCGTCGCACGGATCTCAGGGGCGCCGCATTCCCAAGAAGTCGACCTCGTCTTCGCCGGCGGCGCGTCGCCCGCAACGCCGGGACCCCGCCCACAGTTGGAATCGGAAGGCAAGAAGTCCACGCCCTGCGGTCCGCGCACTTCCTCATTCCGCAACCGGAGTCGGCACAACCCGAGGTGCCTCGAGGCTCGTCGGATGGCGCGCAATCCCGGCGGTCGTCCCAAGAGCTGTGAAGCACTTGAGATGTACGCCGCCAAGTGCCTCCGGTCCGGGGGAGCAGCCAACGTCCTGAGAGCTCGCAAGCTCACGGCTTCGCGAACTCCCGGCGTTGCCCGAATCTACTCGAGCAGAGCGAATCTCAGTGCATTGCTCAGGTTGGTCTGCTTGGGCGCGCCGGGATCTCGAAACCAACCTTGCATGTGAAACACCTGGCCGCTGACGAACGGGCTGCCGAGAGACGCAGGATGAGCGTGGAGCCAAGCGTTGAAGTCGATCTGGAGATGGCCATTGCACTGGCCCGCAGTGCCACCCGACTCGAGCACTCCCGTCCGTTGCATCGGGAGCGACACGCAGCGGAAGCTCGTGCTCGAAGGCGCCCACGGGACAGCCGCTGAGTAGAAGCCGTAGTACAGCAGGCCGTACCGATCGCCTTCCAGGTTGTTCACGATGACGTTGAACCCGCTCGGCGTACTAGCGCTAGGGATTCCAGTGCTGGATATGGACGGGACGCAGCCGTGCACCGTGGTGCCAGAGGTGCAATACGTGTAGATGTTCAGCTCGCTCAGAGCGAGCTCTACCAGGAACACGTCGCGCATTCCGTTGCTGTCGTCGAGCACGAGGTTCGTCGCATCGCTCTCGAATACAACGTGTCCGCCATCGGAGGCGAGCATGGCGTTGTACGAGTGACCGTTGGATTCAAGTGCGCCGCTGCCGCCGCTGACCCGCGCGGTACGACCGGAAACGCGGTTTCGTACGAAGATGTCGCGGACTCCGGCCGTGTCAGCCTGAATCAGGAGGGGGGAGGAGCTCTCGAACGCCACCAAGGAGCCGTCCCCGGACAGCGTGCCGTTGACCGCTCCAGCTCCATCGCCTGCAAGGGTGAGGCTCTCGCACTGCATGGCGCCCGTGATCAGCGAGCGGACGTACACGTTCATCTGCATGATGGACGAGTTGCCGATGACCGCGTCGTGCTGCATCACCGCGAATCGCGCGTCGGCGGAGATGGCTACGGTACGCGTGTTCGGTCCATCCCAAGTGAGTCCACCGAAGCTGAAATAGCCGGATGGCCCGCTCGGGCTGGATGCGACCAGTCCGACGTAGCCGCCCTCGCCAAAGTCGATGACATCGTAGCCCCACGTTGCGACCGTCGATCCCGTGGCCGAGAGCCAAGGCCGGGACACCGTTTCGGGAGAGACGCGAGTGATTCGTGCCGTCGTGACGCCAGTCACTGTGTCGCGGACGTAGATGCCCGCCGCTCCGAGGTTCGACACTCCGACGAGGAAAGCGAGGTAGCGCCCGTCTTGACTGAAGAATGGCAAGGAACTCGCGTTGGTAAGCTCCGCCCCAAGTGTGGTCACGCTCGCCCGCACCGTGGTCCCGGCCTGAAGGTCGTGGAAGAAGATGTCTGCGCGACCATTGGTGTCGCCCGGCACGAGATTGTTGGCCAGGCTTCTGAAGGCCACGAACCGTCCATCGCCCGAAACTGCCGGTTGGTCGGAGGCTCCGTTCCCCTCGACTCCCGAACTGCCCACGCTCACACGAACCGTTGTCGCGGCGGCCAGGTCACGGACGAACACGTCACTCAGCGCGTTGGCATCGCCCGCGACCAGGTTGGTCGCGTGGCTTGTGAACGCGACGTGTCGGCCGTCGAAACTGACCGAAGCCTGAGTCGACGGACCGTCGGACTGCGTTCCGCTCGAGGAAACGGACACGCGCACAGTCCCTTGGCCGACGGCCAGTTGGGACAGGAGTGTGGCCAACACAACAACGCCACGGCACAGGCTAGTCATCCAAGGCTCCTTTTCGACGCTCAGTAGACGTTGCATTCGTCCTGACGTCCAGTCACAGAGGCGAGGACGCTGGTGTTGTCGATGCCGAAGACCCTCCATGTGCTCAGGGCGGCTCGGAGAATCGCTTGGGGGGAGACCTCGCTCCAGAAACCGAACCAGCGTCTGCTGCGAGCCCAGGGATACGACCTCTCCTGAGGCTCCCTGCGGAGCAGTCGCTTCGGGAACGACCGACTCATGCAGTTCGACTCCCCGCTGCTCTCCTTCGTCGCTCAGTTGCCGATCGTGTCCACTGGGAATCCGTCGCACTCACCGCTACCGTTGCGTCTTTCGTCAGCATCGCCTCCGCTCTTCCCGCCCGCCGCGGCCTATTGTCTCAGTCGCGCGGCTCGAGCGGGCCGCAGAGCGGCTGGCGCGGGACGTTCTGGATGTCGAAGGCGAAGCACTGCGAGAGGAACTGCACGCCGAGGATGATCGGCATCGCGGCGAGCATGACCTGGCCGGCGGTGGCGTCGACCTGCGTCTCCTGCACCTCGAGCCAGACGATCGAGCCGTAGATCACGCCCCACAGGAGCGAGGGCAGGCCGAGCAGGAAGTAGAGCGAAAGCGCGGTGAAGTCGTAGACGAAGTGGCGCCAGAAGATGCGGCGCACGAAGCCCCACAGGAGCTTCGGCGGAAAGCCGAACAGCGTGCGTGGGATCGAGAGCGAGGACTGCTCGTCGCCGTAGCGCGCGGGGATGGCGACGTCGCGCACGACGGCGCGCATGATGCCGAGCTGGATCAGGAAACCGGACTCGAAGAAGTAGCGCTTGTGCAGCTTCTGGAGGTCGAGGCGCCGCAGCAGGTCGCCGCGCACGGCGACGTAGCCGTTGGCCGGGTCGAACAGGTTCCAGTAGCCCGAGGCGAGCTTGACGAGGAAGGTCAGGCCGGCGTTGCCGAAGATGCGCACGGCGGGCATCGACTTGAGCGCGGAGACGTGCTCGTAGCGGTTGCCCTTGGTGACGTCGGCGAGGCCGAGGACCAGCGGCTGGATCAGGTGCGGCAGCTCGGCCGGGTCCATCTGGTCGTCGCCGTCCATCTTGACCACGATCTCGAGCCCGAGCTCGACCGCCTTGGCGAAGCCGGTCTGCATCGCGCCGCCGACACCCTGGTTGACCTCGTGCTTGAGCAGCACGACGCGCGGGTCCTTGAGGGCCGCGACGCGCTCGTACGTGTCGTCGGGACTGGCGTCGACGACGACGATGATCTTGCTCACGAAGGCCGGGAGGCCGCGGACGACCTGCTCGATGTGGCGCGCGACCCGGTAGGCCGGGATCACGACGCCGATCGAGTGGCGGGAGAGGAGGGCGGCGTCCATGGCGGAAAGCGGAGGTACTTTGACGGCCGGGGTGGGCTTGTCAACGGAGCGCCTTATCGGCGCGGGCGGCCGTAGACCTCGATCACGGGCCCGGTGCCCGTCGCGCCCAGCACGCGCCACAGGAAAGCCGGCGGCTGCACGCTGGTTTCTTCCTGGCAACCGAGCGGATGCTCGCTGCCCGTGCCTGGCCCGTCCGGGGTGAACCGCGCAAGAAGTTCCATGTCGCGCTGGAGCGCCTGCCGCACGGCCGTTCCGGCGGGGTCGGCGCGGTTGTCGGCGAAGACCTCGACCACGGCCAGTTCGCCCATCTGCTCGGCCACGTAGGTCCCGGGCTCATTGCGCATCTGGATCAGCTTCGCGGGCCACCAACGCAGCTTCCAGCGCTCGTCCGCGCGCCATTCGGGATGTTGGGCCTGATAACGCGTCCAAGGCCACTGGAAGCGCGCCTCCAGCTCGATTTTCGGGCCCGGCCACGGCCCGATCGACTCGAGCTCGCGCGGGAGCGGCAGGTCGAGCCCCGGCCACAGCCGCACGTCCATGTCGGGTCGCGCGCTCGTCTCGAGCCAGCGTGCGGCGAGCGTGGTGGTGTGGGGCGCGGCGCGGATCTGGGAGAGCTTCCACGAGCCCCAGCTCGGCAGCAGCAGCACGAAGCCCGCGAGCGCGATCTGCCCCTGCGGCTCGGCGAGTGCAGGAACGAGCTTCTCGCAGCGCTTCGCGAGCTCGCGCAACGCCCACGCGCCCCACACGGCGACGAACGGCAGCAACGGAATCAGGAAGCGCTCGTAGGTGCGGTCGTACAAGAGCAGCGTGAGCGAGTAGGGCAGCACGAACGACAGGACCACCACGAGGTCGCGCCGGCGCGAGAAGTCGTCCTCTCGAGGCGCGCCCGCGAGCGGCTTCTTGCGCAGCAGCCACGCCACGGCCGCGGCCAGCAGCAGCACGAGCAGCGTGGGGTCGTAACTCCACAACGCCCACACCGTCGGCTTGACGCCGCCGCCGAGGAAGCGCTTGAGGAAGATCTCGTGCCCTCCGAGGTACACGGTCCAGCTCGCGCTGTCGAAGCCGAGGTTCTTCGTGTTGCTCGCGGCTTCACCGGGATCGGTGAGGAACAGGAACGGATAGAACACCGGCAACGAGAGCACGATCAGCACGAGCGGCAACACGAGGCGCACGTCGAACCACTTCTTCGTCGCCGTGCGTCGCCCCAGATGCCCCGCGACGAGCGCCGGCAGTGTGAACACGCCCGTCTGCAGGCATCCCAGGCTCGCCGCGCAGGCCGCGCCCGCGAGCGAGTAGTTCAGCACGTTGCCCTTGCGGCGCAGGCGCAGCGACGCGACGACGGCAGCGAGGAACAACGTGCCCGAAACGGCGTGCGGGCGCGATTGCTGCGAGAAGTTGTGGTGCAGCAGGCTCGTCGCGACGAGCGCCGCAGCGAGCAACGCCCAGCGGCGGCTCACGAAGCTCTGCGCGAGCAGGTACGTCAGCGGAATCGCGAGCACCGCGAGCAACGCCACGAGCAGTCGCGTCTGGATGTGCGGCGCCGCCGCAGCTTGCAGCTGCTGCGGGAGCGGAGCATCGGCCGCGGCCGGCACCGGCGGCGGCAGGCTCTTCGCGAGGTGCGCGACGAGCAGCGGGTACCAGCGGAACTCCTTGTCGGTGCGCCACGCCTCGCCACCTTGGCGGAGCAGCTCCACCTGCCGCGGGATCTTGCAGTCGAGTTCCAGCGACGTCGGGAGGCCGTGCGCGATGCCCCGCACGCGCAGCGAGAGCGCCGCCAGCGTCAGCAGCGCGATCAGGATCCAGCCGAGCTTCGTTTTCGTGAGCGTCACGCTAGAGCCTCAAGCCCACGAGCCGCTCGACCATGCCCCGCAGCACGACCGTCGCGGAGACGAGGCACAACGCCGTGCCCGCCGCCGCGCCGACCAGCCCCAACGAAGGAATGAGGCACGCATTGCCGAAGACGTTGACCAGCACGACGCTCGCCATCATCAGAGTGTGCCATCCCGGACGGTTCGCCATCAGCAGCGCCTGCGCGAAGGGCATGTAACCGGAGGCGATGAGCATGCCGAGGAGGATCGTGCCGAACGGCAGCCAGCCAGCCGCGAACTCGGGCCGCGCGAGGGCCGCGAGCAGCACGGGATAACCGCCGAACGCCACGAGCGCGATCCCGGCGAAGATCGCGTAGGTCACGCGCCGGCCCTTGTGAACGACGGGCTCGAGCTCGCGCAGCCGCCCGGACGAGATGTGCTCGGCGAGGATCGGGTTGTAGTTGTTCTGCAGGACCACGAGCACCTGGTACACGCCCTCCGCGACGAAGGCCGCGAAGCTGTACACGCCGACCGGGCCATCGGAGAGGAACAGGCCGAGCATCAGCACGTCGACGCGCGAGTTCAGCTCGAGCAGCATGCCACTCGCGAAGCTCTTCGCGCCGTAACGCAGGTGCTCGCGCGACCATTCGACCCAGTTTCCGCCGGCCGGACGCAGCTGGCGCACGACATCGACCGCGAGCGGCACGAACAGCAAGCCCTCGGCGAACGTGAACAGGAACGCGATGCGGTCGGAGCTCATCCCGCTCGCGAACACGACCCCCAGCCCGCCGAGCATCGCGACGTACCGCAGCATGCTGTACAGCGCGAACGTGCGCATGCGCTGCTGGCCGTTGACGACGGCGAGGCCGACCTTGTTGAGCGCGAAGAAGAACAGGCCCGGAGCGGCCGCTTCGATGCCTCGTGCGACACCGGGACTGTCGAGCAGCCGCGCGAGCGCCGGACCCGCGAACCAGAACAGCACCGCCGCAACGGCCGCGAGCGCGAAGGTCGGCACCACCGCTCCGAGCACGGCGGTCGCCACCCGCTGGCGGTCGTGAGGCGCTTCCGCGACGGCGCGCAGCACCGAGCGGTCGACGCCTCCGACCGCGAACTGGCTGAAGAAGATGTAGGCGGCCCAGACCTGGTTGTAGACGCCGAAGGGCGCCGCGCCGTACTCGTGCCCGATGCCGACGTTGATCGCGAAGCCGCAGATCGCGAGCATCGCGACCGCGCCGAGGTTCCACAGGGCGTCCTGACGGAACTTGCCGCTCAGGGCGGCCCGGAGGCGTGCCGCGACGCTCATCGGGTGGACGTGCGCTGGGGGCGGGGCGTGCGGCCGATCACGGGGAAACGGTACAACAGCGTGGGCGAGGATCCCAAGCACTTGGAGCACGACGACAGGGCGAAGCGCGACTCGCGGGCGCTGCGGCAACTGGCCGGAGCGCTCGCGCTCGCCTGCGTCGCGATCCCCGGCGCGCTGCCGGTCGCGA
>JABWBL010000430.1 GCA_013360535.1 Planctomycetaceae bacterium | reverse complement strand
GCCTGCGGCCGTTCGTCGCGGCGTTCGTGCTGCTCGCGCTGCCGACGGTGTGCATGGGCGCCACGTTTCCGCTGCTCGGTCGCGCGATCGCGAGCGGCCGTGCGAGCCCGTGGGCGAGTGTCGGCTGGCTCTACGCGCTCAACACTCTAGGCGCCTGTGGGGGAGCCCTGCTCGCGGCCTACACGTTGTTGCCGATGCTCGGACTCACGGGTTCCACGCACGCGGCAGTCGCGCTCAACGTCGCGCTCGCGCTCGCGGCGGCGTGGCTTTCGCGCGGTGAAGTGACGACGGAAGGGACGCAAGAGCGCACGCCCGACGTTTCGATCGCGCCAGCGCCCGCGGGCCTGCTCGCGCTGTCGGTCGCGCTGGTCGGCGCAGCCTCGCTGATGCTGCAGGTGCTCGCCAACCGCCTGATCCTGTCGCTGCTCGGTGGCACGGTGTACGTGTTCGCGGCGATCGTCGCGGTGTTCCTGTTCGGGATCGCGTTCGGCGGAGCGCTCGGCGGACACCTGGGCGCACGCACGCGGCGTCCCGCGACGTTGCTCGGTGTGCTCGCGCTCGCGTTCGCGCTCGCGGTCGGAGTCGGCGTCGCCGGGCTGCGCTGGCGCGCCGGCGGAGAGGACCTGCTCGCCGGGCCGGACAACCTGAGCCTTCTCGAACCGGGCGAGTGGGTCGACGTGTATCCGGCGACGCGCTTCCTCGCGCTCACCATCGAGCTCTCCGGCCTCGCGCTCCTGCCGGCGACCGTCGTGAGCGGCGCGTTCCTTCCGATCGCGATCGCGTGGGCGCGCGCGAGCCGCGCGCAGCTGGGGAACTCGCTGGGGCGCGTGTACTTCTGGAACACGCTCGGCTCGATCGTGGGCTCGTTCGTCGCTTCGTTCTGGCTCCTGCCGGAGCTCGGGCTGCGCGGGGGAGTCGTCGTGGTCTGCGCCGTCGCGATCCTCGCGGGCGTGACGTTGCTGGCGAGCTCTTCCGCGCGCGCCGAGGGCGGTTCGATCGTGTTGCGTGGCGCCGCTCTGGTCGCCGCGCTGGCTGCGATGACCGCCTTCCTGCCGCGCGACCCGCCGGGCACACGCGAGAGCCTCGCGACGGTCTTCGCCAGCGATTCCGCGGCTTCCAGCGCGAAAGTGCAGGAGTTCGCGGACGGTTCCGAGCCGACGCCCGTGCGCAACCTGCGCGTGAACGGCAAGACCGTCGCGTCGAGCGTCTTCATCGATCGGCGCCTGCAGTACCTGCTCGGGTTCGTCTCGACGCTCTCGCATCCCGATCCGCGCAAGCTCGTCTGCATCGGCCTCGGCACGGGCATGACCTCGGCGGCAATGGCGGTCGCAGGCGATGAACTGACCGTGGTCGAGATCAGTCCGTCGGTGATCGAGGCCGCGCGGCGTTTCTCCGTTTGGAACGAGGCGCTGCACGAGCGCGAGGACGTGCAGATCGTCGCCGACGACGGCCGCGCGTGGCTCGCGCGCTCGACCGAGCGCTTCGACGTGATCTCCGCCGACCCGATCGATCCGTGCGTGAGCGGCTCCGCGTACCTCTACACCGAGGAGTACTACCGCCTCGGCCGCGCGCGCCTCGCCGAAGGCGGCCTGATGTCGCAGTGGATTCCGCTGTACGACCTCGCGCCGAGCGACATCGCCGGCATCGTGCGCACGTTCCGGCTCGTGTTCCCCGACGCGACGGCGTGGGTCACGGGCTACGACATGGTGCTCGTCGGCGGCACGGGCCCGCTCGAGATCGAGCTGCCGCGCGTCGCCGAGCGCATGGAGGAGCCGCGCCTGCGCGCGCTGCTCGCCGACGTCGGCATCGAGTCGCCCGAAGAGCTGCTCGCCTGCTGCTTCGCCGGGCGCGCGACGCTCGAGCGGTTCGAGGCCCTCTCCGGGCGCCCCAACACCGACGACGACCCGTGGATCGAGTTCCACGCGCCGTTCTACTCGCACGGCACCTACCCGCTCGACGTCTACCGTTGGCTCGCGACCGCCAGCGACGCTCCCCCGATCGTCGGCGCCGACCGTTTCCAGCGCGCTGCCGTGCTCTCCGAGCGCTCCCGGCTGCAGCAGGCCGCGCTCGCGTTCGTCACGTCGATCGAGCGCCGCAACGGCTACGGCGTCTCGCGCACCACGTACACCGAAGCCCTGCGCGCGCGGTGATCAGCGCGCCGCCGCGCGCCATTCCGCGAGCGCCTCGAGCGTCTCGAGCGCCTCGAACTCGCCGATGACTCGCGCGATCGCGCCCGCGAGCTCGAGCGACGGATGCCCTTCGGCGCGCGCGAGCTCGAGACTGCGCGGATACTCCGAACCCTCGTCGCGGACGCCTGCGGAGAGCAGCGCGTGCAGCTCGGCGAGCGACGCGGCGCGCCGCGCGGGATCGAACAGGAAGCGGTACCACGCGATCTCCATCTGCACGGGATCGCGCAGGTCCGTGCGGACGGCGAGCGTGTCGAGCAGCGCCAGTCCCTCGGCGCGCTTGCCGGTCGTGAGCAGGAATTCCGCGAGGTTCGTGCCGTGGCCGGGCTCGGGATCGTCCTCCCACGCGATGCGGCGCAGGCGCTCGACCTCGTCGTCGGAACCGCGGCGGCGCTCGAACAGGAGGCGCGCGAGGTCGCACACCAGATGCACGTGGCGTGGCTCGATGGCGAGCGCGGCGCGCAGGACGGGCTCGGCGTCGTCGGGCCGCTGCAGGCGGCGGTCGAGCAGGCGTCCCAGCCGCGTGAGCGACGTCGCGTTGCGCGGGTCGATCTCGACGGCCTTGCGGTAGGCGCGCTCCGCGAACTCGAATTCCTTGAGCTCGAGCTCCATCACCTCGCCGATCGCGAGCCAAGGATGCACGCTCCCCGGGAACGCCTTGGCGTAGCGCTCGTACACCTCGATCGCGGCCCGCGGGTCCTTGCGCAACCGGCGCAGCACGTCCGCGAGCTCCCACAACGCGTGCGGATCGTCGGGCGACTCCGCCAGCGCGAGGTGCAGCTGCTCCTCCGCGCGCTCGGCGTCGTTGCGCGTGCGGGCGAGGAACTCCGCAAACTCGGCGCGCACCCACGCGAGCGTGTAACCCGCCGCGATCGCGCTCGCGAAGAGGCGCTCGGTCTCGTCGGGCTCGTGCTTGTGCTCCCGGTACAGCGACGCGAGGCACGCCAGCGCCCAGCCGTTCTCGGGCTCGCGCTCGAGCACCGCGCGGAACTGCGCCTCGCCGGCCGTGACGTCCTTCTTGTGGTCGGAGAGCAGCACGCCGAGCAGCACCGCCGGCACGCTCCAGTCCGGCGCGACCGCGATGGCGCGGCGGTAGAGCGTCTCGGCGCGCGGAATGTCCTTTCCGTGCGAGCGCGCGAGGTTCGCGGCATCGACGAGCAGGCGCGGGTCCTCCGGCGCGAACTCGAGCGCGCGCGAGAAATAGGCCTCGGCGCCGTCGTAGTTGTCGCGCACGTCGCGCAGCACGCGGCCGTACTCGTACAGGAGCCCCGCGTCGTCGGGCCACGTGCCGAGGCTCTCGCGCAGCACGTTGAAGGCGCGCTCCTCGTCTTCCAGTTCGTCGCGCAGGAAACGCACGAAACGCAGCTGCACGTCGCTGTCGCGCTCCTCGAGCTCCTGCGACGCGTTCCACAGGCGCTCGGCCTCCGCGCGATCGTTGCACCGGTCGCCGTGGAAGCGCGCGGCCTCGGCAAAGGCCTCCGGATCCTCCGGCGCGAGCTCGAGCGCGACCCGCCACGCCTCGCGGCCGACGGCGAGG
>JABWBL010000429.1 GCA_013360535.1 Planctomycetaceae bacterium | reverse complement strand
GCCTTGCGCGGCGACGCCACGCGCGGTCGCGAGGTGTTCCGCCAGAACTGCGCCGTGTGCCACGCAGTCGGCGGCGAAGGTGGCCCGGTCGGGCCGGCGCTCGACGGCATCGGCGCGCGTCCGCTCGACGAGGTGCTGATCTCGATCCTCGACCCCAGCCGCAACGTCGAGGCGAACTACCAGCTGTGGGTGGCGCGCACGTTCGACGAGCGCATCGTCTCCGGTCGCCTGATGGCCGAGACGCGCACGGCGCTGGAGTTGCTCGATTCCTCGGCCAAGAGCCAGATCTTGCCGCGCGACGAGATCGAGTCGATCGCGGCCTCGCCGCTGTCGCTGATGCCGGCGGGTTTCGAGTCGCTCGGTGCCCAGGCGCTGGCCGACGTGCTCGCGCTCCTGCGCGGCGAGCATTGACCGCAGACGCCGCGTATCCTGCGGCGCATGCCGTTTCGAAGCTCGATCCTGTGCGGCGCGGTGCTCGCGCTCGCTGCCGCCTGTGCCACCGCCACTCCGCAGGCTCCGACCGCTCCGTCGGAGCTCGCCCAGCGCGTGATCCAGTTCGACGCCGACCGCGGCGCGCTGCGGCGCTACTGGTCGATGGACGCTTCGCCGCGAGGGCAGGCCCGCCAGCGCGAGTTCCTCGAGGAGCAGCTCGCGTCGCTCGCGCGCGTCGAGTTCGAGACGCTCACCCAAGAGGCGCGCGTCGACTGGGTCCTGCTCCGCAACGAGATCGAGCAGGACCTCGCGGCACTCGAGCTCGCGCGCCAGCGCCACGCGGACGTCGTCCGGCTCGCGCCGTACTTCGACAAGGTGCTCGACGTGATCGAACCCGGCCAGCGCCTCGAACCCGTCGACCCCGCGAAGGTGGCCGACGCCTTCGATGCGCTCCTGCGCGACGTGAAGGCCGCGCGCAAGGCGGGGGAGGAGCAGCACAAGTCGGAGAAGCGCTCCGTGCTCGTGCGTGCGGCAGGCGAGGTGTCCGAGCTGCAGCGCGAACTGTCGGGTTGGGTCGGCGAGCGCGCGGGCTACGACCCGCTGTTCACGTGGTGGGTGAAACGACCCGCCGACGCGCTCGGCGAGGAACTCGGCGCGCACGCGCGGCAGTTGCGCGAGGAGCTCGCGGGCCTGAAGCCCGGCGACGAGGAGACGATCGTGGGGGATCCGCTCGGGCGCGAGGCGCTGCTCGCCGAGCTCGTGGGCGCGATGATTCCCTACAGCCCCGAGGAGCTGCTCGAGATCGCCGACCGCGAGCTCGCGTGGTGCGAGCGCGAGTTCGTGCGCGCGGCGCAGGACATGGGCCTGGGTGACGACTGGCGCGCGGCGCTCGAACGCGTGAAGCAGGACCATGTCGGCCCCGGCGAGCAGCCGCAGCTCATCCGCGAGCTCGCCGACGAGGCGATCCGCTGGGTCGAGGAGCGCGAGCTCGTCACCGTGCCAGAGCTCGCGAAGGAAACGTGGCGCATGGAGATGATGACGCCGTCGCGCCAGCTCGTGACGCCGTTCTTCACCGGCGGCGAGGTCATCAGCGTGTCGTTCCCGACCGACGGCATGGAACACGAGAAGAAGGAGATGAGCCAACGCGGCAACAACCGCCACTTCTCGCGCGCGACCGTGCACCACGAGCTGATCCCCGGGCATCACCTGCAGCAGTTCATGCAGAGCCGCTACGCGACGCACCGCCGCAGCTTCGCCTCGCCGTTCTGGACCGAGGGCTGGGCGCTGTGGTGGGAACTGCTGATGTGGGAGCGTGGCTTCCAGCGGTCGCCGGAGAATCGCATCGGCATGCTCTTCTGGCGCGCGCACCGCTGCGCGCGCATCCGTTTCTCGCTGTCGTTCCACCTCGGGCTGTGGACGCCGGAGCAATGCATCGACTTCCTCGTCGAGCGCATCGGGCACGAGCGCGAGAACGCGGCGGGCGAGGTGCGGCGCTCGTTCAACGGCTCCTACGGACCGCTGTACCAGATCGCGTACATGGTCGGCGCGCTGCAGCTGCGCGAGCTGCACCGCGAGCTGTGCGTCGAGCGCAAGCTCCCCGAGCGCGACTTCCACGACGCGGTGCTGCAGGGCGGCAGCATGCCGATCGAGATGGTGCGCGCGCGCCTCGCGGGCACGCCGCTCACGCCCCAGTGGCGCACGAACTGGCGTTTCTACGAGGCCTGGCGCAAGTAGAGCGACCCCGCAGGAAGCGCCCGAGAACGCGGCTCGACCGCCAAATCTGAGGCAAAGCTCGCGTTCCCCCTCGATCTGACCTACAACCTTCCCCCAGATGAGCCGACGCGGAGGACACCGCGCGGCACCTCGCTTCCACCCGCGGAGTTGCAAGTCGCGGGGAACGGCGCCGGGATGTACCGGAAGCCCGAACAAAGGAAGCCACCTCCCGGTTCGCGTGCCGTGCCGGGACCCGCTGCAGACCCTCCGCCACCTCCTCCGGGATGTCGCGCGAGCGGCGCGGGTGCTCGAGGCGCGAGACAACACCGAACCGACCTGCGCGGCCAACCCGCGCTCCAACCCACAGGCGCAAGGCCTTCGCGGCCGCGTCGTACCCACACTCCATGACCAGTTTTGCAAGCCTCGGGCTGATCCAGCCGCTCCTCCGCACGCTCACCGACGAAGGCTACGTCGAGCCGACCCCGATCCAGCTCCAGTCCATTCCGCTCCTGCTCGAAGGCCGCGACCTGCTCGGTTGCGCGAAGACGGGCACGGGCAAGACGGCGGCCTTCGCGCTGCCGATCCTCCAGTACCTCGCGACCGAGAAGCGCCGCGCGTTGCCGCGCAGCCCGCTCGTGCTCGCCGTCGTCCCGACGCGTGAGCTCGCGGCGCAGGTGGCGCAGAGCTTCGAGACCTACGGCGCGAAGCTCGACCTGCGCGTCGCCGTGATCTTCGGCGGCGTCGGTCAGGGCAGCCAGGTCGCGGCGCTCTCGCGCGGCGTCGACATCCTCGTCGCCACGCCCGGACGCCTGCTCGACCTCAAGAACCAGGGCAACCTGCGCCTCGACCGCGTCGAGATCCTCGTGCTCGACGAAGCCGACCAGATGCTCGACATGGGCTTCATTCCCGACGTGCGCCGCATCCTCGCGGCCGTGCCGAAGGACCGCCAGACGCTGCTGTTCTCGGCCACGATGCCGCCGGTGATCGCCAAGCTCGCGGAAGGCATTCTCGTCGATCCCGCGAAGGTCACGATCACGCCCCCGGCCTCGACGGTCGAGCTGATCGAGCAGTCGGTGTACTTCGTGTCGCGCGCGGCCAAGCCGGGCCTGATCGCGAAGCTGCTGTCGCGGCCCGAAGTCGAGCGCGCGCTCGTCTTCACGCGCACCAAGCGCGGCGCCGACCGCGTCTCCAAGCGCCTCGTGCAGGACGGCATCGCCGCGCAGGCGATCCACGGCAACAAGTCGCAAGGCCAGCGCGAGCGCACGCTCGACTCGTTCCGCGAGGGCCGCACGCGCGTGCTCGTCGCGACCGACATCGCCGCGCGTGGCATCGACATCGAGGGCCTGAGCCACGTGTTCAACTACGAGATCCCCAACGTGCCCGAGCAGTACGTGCACCGCATCGGCCGCACGGGCCGCGCGGGCGCGACGGGCATCGCGATCTCCCTGTGCGATGGCGAGGAGCGTGCCTACCTGCTCGACATCGAGCGCACGATCCGCCGCTCGATCCCGATCGCCGGCAAGCTCGAGGGCGATCACGCCCCGCGCGCTCCGCGTCCGCAGCAGCCCAAGCGCGCTCCCG
>JABWBL010000428.1 GCA_013360535.1 Planctomycetaceae bacterium | reverse complement strand
CCAGCTCGAGCGTCGCCGGCCGCGGCGCGACGGGCACGGGCACGCCCTCGAGCGCGAGCGTGCGGACCGTGTGCTCGTCGAGGTCGATCACGCGCAGCGCGTGGTTCGCGGAATCGGCGACGAACAGGCGTGAGCCGGCGAGGGAGAGGCCGCTGGGCTCGCGAAACTGCGCCGAATCACACTCGCCATCCGTGTGCCCTGGCTCGCCCGTGCCGGCGTAGCGTGCGACGGCGCCGGAGTCGGGATCGAGCAGCTTGAGGCGGTGGTTGTAGGTGTCGGCGACGTAGGCGAGCGCACGCTCGAGCGGCGCGTCGGGCTCGCACTCGACAGCGAGCGGATGCTGGAAGCGGCGGCCGAGACCCGCGCCGTCCTCGTCTCCGAAGTGGAACAGGTTGCGGGCGTCCTCGGCTCCACCGGCGAGCGTCGAGACACGGCGCGATTCGAGATCGAGCGAGCGGATCGCGCTCGCTTCGCTGTCCGCGACCAGCAGCGTCGAACCCAGGCGCGCGAGACCCGAAGGCTGCGCAAGTGCGGCGAGCTCGAACGCGCCATCGAGGCGCGCCTCCGAGCCGTCTCCAGCGAGCGGCCGCAGCGACTGCGTGTCCGGATCGAAGCTCCACACCTGATGCAGGCCCGCCATCGCGATCGCGAGGTGGCCATCGACTTCGCGCAGGTCCCAAGGCGAGTTGAGCTGCGCCGCGGCGGCCGGCAGCGTGCGCGCGCGTTCGTAGCCGGGTCGGCCGTTGCCCGCGACCGTCGTCACGACGCCGGTGCGCAGGTCGATCGAACGCAGCGCGTGGTTGAACGTGTCGGCGACGAACAGTTGCTCGCCCCTGCGCGCGAGTCCCTGCGGGCCGCGGAAGCGCGCCTCGTGCGCCTCGCCGTCGTCGAGTCCGGGCTCGCCCTGGCCAAATTGCCGCAGAAAACGGCCCTCGAGGTCGAGCTCGAGCACACGGTGGTGGCCGGAATCGGACACCCACAGGCGTCCACGTGTGGCGTCGGCGAGCACCTTTCCCGGATAGCGCAGCTCGCGCGGAAGGTCGCGCTCGCGCTCGAGTCGCAGCGGAAGCGGCCTGTCGTCGAAGGCGTCGGGAAGGCCGTGGTGCAGGTCGAGCGCCTGCTCGATCAGCACGTCGAGCACCGCGCCCTGACCTTCGCCCGAGACTTGACCGAGCACACGTCCGTCGGGACCGATCAGCACGAGCGTCGGCCACGCGCGCACGCCGAAACGGCGCCAGATGTCGAACTGGCGATCGACGACGACCGGATGCTCGATGCCTTCGCGCAACACCGCGTCGCGCACGGCGTCGACGCTCGTCTCACCCGGGAACTTCGCGCTGTGGCAACCGACGACGACGAACGGCTCGCCGCGGTAGCGCTCCTCGAGCCACGCGAGCTCCGGAAGCACGTGCATGCAGTTGATGCAGCACGAGGTCCAGAAGTCGAGCAGCACGAGCTTGCCCACGAGATCCGTCGTGCTCGACAGCGCGCGCGAGACGTTGAGCCATTCCTTGTCGCCGCCAAACGGCGGCGCGGGCACGCCGGCCTGCGCGTTGTGCTCGAGGATCTGGCGCGCGCGCTGGCGCAGCGCCTCGCGGCGTTCGGCCTCCATCGCTCAGGCTCGCCCGTACAGGAGGCCGAGCACGCGCTCGAACACGCTCGTCATCGGCACGACGCCGTCGCGCGGCTCGTCGCCGGCAGGTCCGAACGGCTGTGAGCACAGGAACACCGGGCCATCGCGCGGGTCGTCGGGCAGGCGGCCGTGGCTGCCCTTCACGAGCGTCGCGTCGAGCGGGATCACGTCCATCAGGTAGCGGAAACCCGCGAGTTTCTGCGCCAGTCGGAACGCGACGCGCAGCTTCGGCGCCGCGAGCTTCGGATCGACGAACAGCTCGCACGGGTCGTAACCGGGCTTGCGGTGGATGTCGACCGTGCGCGCGAAATCCGGCGCACGTGCGTCGTCGAGCCAGTGGTAGTACGTGAACCACGCGCCCTTGCGCGCGAGCACGACCAGATCGCCGGAACGTGCGTGGTCGAGCCCGAACTTGCGCTGCGCCGCGCGGTCGAGCACCTGCTCGACGCCCGGAAGGTTGCGCAGCACGTGCGCGGCGTGCGAACGCGCCTCCTCGGTGCGCGCGTAGACGTGCGCGAGCTGGTGGTCGGCGACCGCGAAGGCGGTGCTCGCGAACGTGTCGAGCATCTCGCCCACCGGCGTCTCGCGCACGACGAGCAGGCCCTCGCTGCGCAGCGCGCGGTTGAGGTGCACGGGCGTGTCGACCTGCTCGAGACCGTATTCGCTCACCACGACCACCTGCGCGCCGAGCTTGTCCGCGGCGGCGACGACCTTCGCGACCTCGGCATCGACTTCCGCGAGCGCCCGCTGGCCACGCTCGGACTCGGGGCCATCCTGTTGGTGGCTGTAGTCGAGGTGCGGCAGGTACACCAGCGTCAGCGACGGCTTGTGGAGCTCGAGCGTGCGCACCGCGACGTCGGCGATCCAGCGGCTCGACGGAAGGCCGGATTTCGGGCCCCAGAAGTCGAAGAACGGGAACGGACCGAGCTCGCGCTCGAGCTGCGCGGGGAAGCTCGTCGGTTGCCCGTACACCGCGAGGATCTTGCGCCCGTCGGCGGGATAGAACGGCCGCGGCGTGATCGACCAGTCGACCGCCGCGCCCATGTTCCACCACCAGAAGAGCTTGGCGCACGTGAACTGCGGATCGCGCTCGCGCGCCACCTCGTAGAGCTTGCGCGCGCCGACCAGCGCGTTCGACTGGCGCCAGAAGGACACTTCGCCGCTCTCGCGGTCGAACCAGCCGTTTCCGACGGCGCCGTGGACGCTGGGCATGCGCCCGGTGAGCATCGTGGCCTGCGCGCTGCACGTGACCGCGGGCAGGATCGCGCCCATCGGTGCGCACGTGCCACGCTTGGCGAGCGCCGCGAGCGCGGGCGTGCGTGGCCCGATGTGGCGCTGCGTGAGGCCGACGACATCGATGAGGACGACGGGTTGCATCGAAGGATTGGCAGGATACGGGGCTGGGGAGCGTTTTTCTGCTGGCGTGGGTGGTGGGGTGAATTCCGCGCGAGCGGCAAACACGGACGGCGGAGCGAGCGGAGGAAAGCGGAGGGAAGGGAACCGGCGGGAGAGTGGGGAAGGTCTTGCCGGGGAAGATGGACGGGAGCGGAGGGATGAAAGCGAGCAGCAGAGAGAGAGGAGAGAGGGATGGGGAGGGCGACGCGGAAGATGGAGCGCTGTTAGGATCGCCGCGCATGTTCTCGAAGCTGTTCGGACTGTTTGGTGGCAAGCCGGTGCGCATTCCCGGCACGGCGAAGATCGGTGAAGGCGAGTCGCGGCGCGTGACGATCGGCGATCCGCTCGCGGACGGGCTCGAGATCATCGTCGGGCGTGTCGAGGGCAAGCTGTGCGCGCTCGATCGGCGTTGTCCGCACGAAGGTGGCCGACTCGTCGACGGGCCGCTCGCCGAGGGCCGCTACATGGTCTGTCCGCTGCACAACTACCGCTTCGACCCGAAGAACGGGCGCGCAGTCGGGGTGGTCTGCTCCGACGCGAAGACCTACCGCATCCGCGAGCAGGACGGCGACGCGGACGTCTGGCTCTGACCCGTCAGCGCGACGCGCGGCGCACGACCGCGCTCGCTTCCCACACGAGCGGCACGAGCTGCGCATCGCGCGCCAGCGCCGGGATTTCCGGCAACAGCGCGCGGGCCTC
>JABWBL010000427.1 GCA_013360535.1 Planctomycetaceae bacterium | reverse complement strand
CGACGGCGCTCGACTTGCTCGGCTCGCGCGCTCCGGGCGAGGCGCAGCGACTGGACGTGGTTCCGGAGCGCAGCCGCGTCGGGTTCGGCCCGCAGGCCTCGACGGTCGTCTTCGTGCCCGCGGGTCAGGTCGAGACGCTGCCGCGCGACGAGGGCTGGACGGTGACGCTCGGTCTCGAGCGGATTGGCGAGCAGGTGCTCGCGACCCGCCTCGGGCACGTCGCGTTGCGCGTGCAGACGAGCGAGACGCGACGGACCGTCGTCCCGGGCGTGCTCGTGGCCACGCTGCACGGCCGCTGCGCCGAGCGCAGCCACGCCCGCGAGGTGCAATTCGAGGGCACGTGGATGCGCCTCCCCGGCGGCGGTGCCAGACTGCAGGGCGTGATCGCTGTGCCGGGCATGGTCTGGGAAGAACACGACGAGCTTGCGGGCGAGGACACGCTCGCGCTCGATCTCGAGTTCGCACCGCCGGAGTCGCGTCGATGAAGGTCGTGCGCTTCGGCTTCGGTGCGCGCGTCGCGCTCGCGTTCAGCGCACTCGGGCTGCTGCTCGTCGCGCTCGGCGTCGAGGTCTCGCGCTCGGTCGGCGACATCAACGTCGAGGTGCGCCGCGTGACGGAGGAGCACCGCGAGGAGGCCTTCTCGCGCGACATCCTGCACGAGATGACGATGTTCAAGGGCCGTATCGAGAGCCTCGGTGGCGCGCGGCCGACGAACGAGCAGCGCGAGGCCTTCCGCGCGTTCCTGCTCGAGGCGGAGCGCTGCGTCGTCGAGCTCGAGAGCGGCCCGATCGGCGACGATCCTTCGCGCGAGGAGCACATCGAGTCCGAGTCGCGCCTGATGGAGGCCCTGCGCGATGACCTCGAGGCGCTCGGGCGAGCGGTGGACACGAACTCGCCGGAGCTGGGCGAGCTGGTCGAGGTCGCGCGACGCCACGCGTGGGTGCTCAACGAGGAGATGCGCGAGGAATCGCGCAAGACCGGCACGGCGATGCGCGAGGAAGCGCGGCGGGTGCGCGCGGCGGTGCTCGCCATGACGGCGGTGGCGCTGGCGGTGCTCGCGCTCTTGAGCTGGATGTTCTGGCGCTCGGTCGTGCGGCCCGTGCAGGAGCTGCGCGCCGGCGTGAAGCGCATTTCCGGCGGTGATCTGGGACACCGCGTGCCGGTCCATTCGAGCGACGAGGTCGGCGAGCTCGCGCGCGAGTTCAACCACATGAGCGACGAGCTGCACGGCATGCGCACGGGCCTCGAGCAGCGCGTCGAGGAGCGCACGCGCGAGTTCGTGCGGGCGGCGCGGCTCGCGGGCCTGGGCACGATGGCGGCCGGCATCGCGCACGAGATCAACAACCCGCTCGCGTCGATCGCGTCGTGCGCGGAGGGGCTCGAGCGGCGGCTGAGCAAGGGCACGGTCGACGCGGAGACGCAGCGCGAGTACCTCGGCATCATCGCGCGCGAGGCCTACCGCGCGCACGAGATCACGTCGCGCCTGCTCGACTTCGCGCGCACCGAGAGCGGCGCACGCGTCAGTTTCGGCGCCGAGGCGCTGATGCGCGAGCTGCGCGTGCTGCTCGAGCACCGCCTGCGCTCGCGCCAGCTCGAGCTCGACGTGCAGATCGAACCCGAACTCCCGCAGCTCTCCGGCAACCCGACCGAAGTGAAGCAGGTGCTGCTCAACCTGATCCACAACGCCATCGACGCCAGCCCCGCCGGCGGTCGCGTGAGCGTGCGCTGGACGCAGGCGAACGGTGACGTGCGCATCGAGGTCGAGGACCAGGGGCCCGGCATCCCCGCGGACATCCGCGAGCGCATCTTCGATCCGTTCTTCACCACCAAGGAACCCGGTTCGGGCACGGGCCTCGGCCTCGCCATCGTGCACCGCATCGTCACCGCGCACTCCGGTCGCATCGAGGTGCTCGACACGGGCCACGGCGCGCTGTTCCGCATCCAACTGCCCCTCCACACGCCATGAAACCCCGCCTTTTCCTCGTCGACGACGACGACAGCCTGCGGCGCGTGCTCTCGATCGAGCTCGGCGAGCTCGGCTTCGACGTGCGCGCGTTCGCTTCCGCCGAGGGCGTCGTCGAGGCCGTGCACGCCGAGCCTCCGGACGCGCTCCTGCTCGACCTGCGCCTGCCGGGCATCGGCGGACTCGAGCTGCTGCGGCGGCTGCGTGCGGCGGACGAGCGCGTGCAGGCGGTGATGCTCACCGGTCACGGCGCGATCCCCGAAGCGGTCGAGGCCATGCGCCTCGGCGCCTACGACTTCCTCACCAAGCCCGCGAGCCTCGAGGTGCTCGATCAAGTGCTGCGCCGCGCTGTCGAGCGCCGCGGCCTGATCGAGGACAACGAGCGCCTGCGCCGTGTGGTCGAGCTCGACCTCACACGCAGCGGCATCGTCGGCGCCAGTGCGGCCATGGCGCGCTTGCGCGGCGAGATCGAACGCGTGGCGAAGAGCGACAGCCACGTGCTCGTGGTCGGCGAGAACGGCACGGGCAAGGAACTCGTCTCGCGCCACCTGCACGCGATTTCCGCGCGTTCGGCGCAGCCCTTCGTCGTCGTCAACTGCGGCGCCGTTCCGGCGACGCTGGTCGAGAGCGAGCTCTTCGGCCACGAGCGCGGCGCGTTCACGGGCGCCGAGAAGCGCCGCGTCGGCCTGTTCGAAGCCGCCCACGGCGGCACGCTGATGCTCGACGAGGTCGGCGAGCTGCCGAAAGCCGTGCAACCCGCGCTCCTGCGCGCCCTGCAGTTCGGCGAGATCCGTCCGGTCGGCAGCGACCGCGTACGCCGCGTCGACGTGCGCGTCGTCAGCGCGACCAACCGCGACCTGCGCAAGCGCATCGCCGAGGGCGAGTTCCGCGAGGACCTCTACTACCGCATCGCCCCGCTCGTGCTCGAGGTGCCGCCGTTGCGCGCGCGCCGCGAGGACATCGCCGAGCTCTCGCGACGCTTCGTGCAGCGCTCCGCCGCACGTCTGGGGCGCCAGCTCGAGCTCGCGCCGGAAGCGATCACGCGGCTGGAAAGCCACGACTGGCCGGGCAACGTGCGCGAGCTCGAGAACGCCGCCGAGCGCCTGTGCGTGATGTGCGATGGCGAGCGCATCGGGCCGGAGCTCGTCGACCGCTACGTGCTGCGCAGCGGCGGCCCGTCGGGCGACCTGCCGACGCTCAATCTCGACGAGCTCGAGCGCCGCGCGGTGCTCGACGCCCTCGAGCGCCACGGCGGCGACAAGCGCGTGGCCTCGGCGACCCTCGGCATCGCGCTCAAGACGCTCTACAACAAGCTGGAGCGTTACGGCCTCAAGGCCGGCACGCCGCCGCCGGAGTAGGGCCGGAGGTGGCGCCGCGCGCGGGCTCGCGTCATCCTCTTGCGGCCCATGACGCTGCTCTCGATCGACGGAGTGACCAAAAGCCACGGTGACCGCACGCTCCTGCGCGGCGTCACGCTGATGATCGGTGACGAGGAGCGTGTCGGCCTCGTCGGGCCCAACGGCGGCGGCAAGTCGACCTTGATGCGCATCCTCGCGGGCCTCGACCTGCCCGACGCGGGCACTCGCATCGTGCGGCGCGACCTGCGCCTTGGGTACCTCGAGCAGGATCCGCAGCTCGACGGCAACGCGACCGCGCGCGAGGTCGTGCGCGGCGGGCTGGTCGAGCGCGAGCGCGTGCTGCGCGACCTCGAGCGTGTGCACGGCGAGCTGGGCAAGGCGCACGGTGAAGCGCTCGAGAAGGCCAT
>JABWBL010000426.1 GCA_013360535.1 Planctomycetaceae bacterium | reverse complement strand
CTCGGCGTCGTCAACCGCATCCGCACGCGCCGCGAGCGCAACGCGGACTACGCGCGCCGGCTCGTCGCGGGCCTTGCGACGCTCGCCATCGTCGGCTCGATCCTGTGGGTCTCGTGGGCCTTCGAGAAGCGCCCGCAGCTCCTGGGCCCGAACCTCGTGCGCACGATGACCGACCTGAAGGAAGCGCTGCGGTAGAAGCGCCATGCCCGCGAGCCGACGAGCTCCGAGCCTGCCGGTCGAGCCGTCGCCCTGCGGCGCCGGTGCGCGGCGCTCCATGCTCGCGAGGTCCAGCGAAGGAGCGACGGCGCCGTGCGCGACCTGATCTTCTCGCTGATGATCTTCGCGCTGCTGCCGGTGTCCTACCGGCGGCCGCTGATCGGCGTGCTCGCCTTCACGTGGCTCGCGTACATGCGTCCGCAGGACCTGTGCTGGGGCTTCGCGCGCGAGCAGCGCTGGTCATTCCTGATCGCCGGTGCCACGCTCGCGGGCCAGTTCTCGCGCCCAGGCTCCAAGTGGCTCGAGCCCGACCTGCGCAGCAGCGCGATGATCCTGCTGGCGGTGTGGGTGGGCTTCTCGTACCTCGCCAGCGGCGTTCCACTCCACGACTACAACATCAACGCCTACGTCGAGTACTGCAAGATCATCGGCGTCGCGCTGTTCACGGCGGCGGTCGTGACCAAGCGCGAGCACTTGCGCGTGCTGATGTGGATCATCGGCCTGTCGTTCGGGTTCTACGGCGTGAAAGTCGGGCTCTCCGGCGTGCTCTCGCTCGGCCGCATCAAGGTCCTGCAGGGACCGGGCGGCATGCTCGAGGACAACAACAACTTCGGCCTCGCGCTGGCGATGGGCCTGCCGCTCCTGATCCAGATCGCGCTCTCGGAGAAGAACAAGACGCTGCGGCGCGGCTTCTTCCTGATGATCCCGCTGATGGTGCTGACGATCATCCTGACGCACTCGCGCGGGGCGGCGCTGTCGCTCGCGGCGATGCTGTTCACGCTGATCTGGCGCTCGCGCAACCGCCTCGCGGGCTTCGCGATCGCCGCAGTGGGCGGCCTGACGGCGATCCTGTTCGTCGACCGCTCCTACGTCGAGCGCCTGAGCACGATCACCGAGTACGAGCAGGACGGCTCGGCCATGGGGCGTCTCGCGGCCTGGAGGACGGCGCTCAACATGACCGAGCAGAACCCGATCTTCGGGGTCGGCTACGGCCTGTTCCAGCGCAACTACTGGAAGTACGCCTCGGGTTCCTCGAACGAGGGCAAGCGCGTCGCGCACAACGCCTACCTGCAGATCATGGCGGAGTGCGGCATCCCCGCGTTCCTGCTGTACATGTCGCTGATCGTGCTCTCGTTCTGGGCGATCTGGAAGGTGCGGCGGCGCGCGAAGCAGCTGTACTACTCGAGCTGGATCCTCGAGTACGCGACGATGTTCGAGGCCGCGATGGTGGCCTTCGTCGTCGGCAGCACGTTCCTCAATCGCGCGCAGTTCGACCTGTACTACCACTTCGTCGCGATCATCCTCGCCTTCGAGCGCATCGCCATGCGCGAGATGGACGGGCTCGTGCCGCTCGAGGGCGCGCGCGGGCGCAGCGGAGAGCTCACGATCGTGCGGCCGCGCGGCTTCCAGCGCGTGGCGCCCGCCAGCGGCTTCGCTACCCAGGAGTCAGGAGGCCCCTAGGGCCGGCCATGTGCGGACTGTGTGGAGTCGCCTTCGACGACCCGAACACTCGCCCGGATCCGGAGCGCGTGCGCGCGATGACGTCGACCTTGCACCTGCGCGGCCCCGACGACGAGGGCGTGTGGACGCGTGGGCAGGTGGCGGTCGGCTTCCGGCGGCTCTCGATCATCGACCTCTCGGGCGGCCACCAGCCGATCGAGAACGAGGACGGCACCATTGCGCTCGCGATCAACTGCGAGATCTACAACTTCGTCGAGCTGCGCGACGAGCTCGAGCGCAAGGGCCATCGCTTCCGCACACGCGCCGACTCGGAAGTCGTGCTGCACCTGTACGAGGAGATGGGCGAGCGTTGCGCCGAGCGGCTGGTCGGCATGTACGCGTTCTGCCTGCTCGACCTGCGCGATCCCGCGCGGCCGAAGGTGCTGCTCGGACGCGACGCGCTCGGCATCAAGCCGATGTACTACGCGCGCACGGCGCAGGGACTGGTGTGGGCGAGCGAGGCGAAGGCGATCCTCGAGTGGGGGAGCACGCCGCGCGAATTGCGGCCGGAAAAGCTGCTCGATTACCTCGTGCTCGGCTACACGGGCGGCGAGGACGCGGCCTGGGCGGGCGTGAAGCGCCTGCCGCCGGGCACGACGCTCGCGTGGGAACCCGGTGGCGAGCCGCGCCTCCGCCGTTACTGGGACCTTCCGACCGACCAGCTCGCGCAGCCGACGAACGACGAGGAAGTGCTCGACTGGGTCGACCGTGTCGTGCGGGAGCAGCTCGTCAGCGACGTTCCCCTCGGCGCGTTCCTGTCGGGTGGCATCGACAGCACGGCGGTGGTGACGAGCATGGCGCGTGCGTCGAGCACGCCCGTCGTCGCCTGCTCCGTCGGCTTCCGCGAGAAGGACTACGACGAGCTCGACCTCGCGCGCGCGACGGCGAAGCGGCTGGGTGCGGTGCACCACACCGAGGTGCTCGACCCCGACCCGAGGCTCGCGACGGAAGTGCTGCCGTGGATCTTCGACGAGCCGCTCGCGGACCCGTCGACGGTGCCGACCTACCTCGTGGCGCGCATGGCACGCGAGCACGTCACCGTCGCGCTCTCGGGCGACGGCGGCGACGAGACGTTTGCGGGGTATCGACGTTACGTGCACGACGTCGCGGAGAATCGCGTGCGCCGCACGCTCGGCGCACCGGGGCGCGCGCTCGCGGGCTCGCTCGGCTCCGTGTACCCCAAGCTCGACTGGGCGCCGCGCTGGTTGCGCGGCAAGACGTTCCTCACCAACGTCGCGCGCACGCCGTCGGAGGCCTACTTCCATTCGGTGACGCAACTCGGACGCCTCGAGGCGCTCGCGCTGCTCGCGCCGGATCTCGGACGCAGGCTCGTGAATCACGATCCGTCCGCGGAATTCCGCCGCTGGTACGACAAGCCCACGATCGACGACCCGCTGTACCGCGCGCAGTACGCCGACTTCCACACGTACCTGCCCGACCAGATCCTCGCCAAGGCCGCGGCCGGCGTGCAGTCGGCGGCCGGCGTCGGCGGCAATCGCACCGAACTGTTCGACCCGAACGCGATGGACCGCGCCGAAGCCGAACGCATCCAGGCCTGGGTCGAACGCCTGCAGGAAGCGATCGAACACAAGCGCCTGCTCCTGCATTTCCAGCCGGTGATCAACCTGCAGGGCGACAACCACCCTGTGTACGACACCTTCCTGCGTTACGACAGCGGCGACGGCGAACTGATCTCGCCCACCACCTTCCTGCAGATCGCCGAGGACCACGGCATGCTGGAAGCGATCGACCGCTACGTCGTCGAACGCGCGATCGAACTGATCGCCCAGCGCGAACACGCCGGCAAGCCGGTGACGCTGCTGATCAAGGTGTCGCAGGCCTCGCTGCAGAACGACGCGCTGGCCACGTTCGTGGGCGAACAACTGGCGATGCGCGGCGCGTCGGGCGAATACCTCGCGCTGCAGTTGCAGGAAGCGAAGGTGTTCACCCACCTGCACGCGGTGCAGCAGTTCGCCGCGGCGGTGAACCAGTACGGCTGCCGTCTCGGCCTCGAACAG
>JABWBL010000425.1 GCA_013360535.1 Planctomycetaceae bacterium | reverse complement strand
AGCGTCGCCTCGAGGAACCCCAGGCCCGGTTCGTCCGCGTGCGGCACGAAGGCGAGCGCGCCGAGGTCCTCGCGCAACTTGCCGCCGTCGAGCAGCTCCCGCGCCACCGCGCTCGTGCGTCGATCGCTCGGCGACCGCCGCCGGATTCCGCTGGGGAAGACCACGGGTCGCAACCCGAAGGCCACCCAGCGCAGCGGCAGGTTGTCGAGGAAACCCGCGAGCGCGTGCTCGATCTCGTACAGCGCGTTCTCCATCGACCAGCGGAACACGCTGAGGCGCTCCTTCGGCTGGCCTTCGTCGACGAAACGCCGCAGCACGGCGCTCGCGAGGTACATCCACGCCAGCGCGTCCGCGAGGCGCCCGCTCAGGTTCTCCTTGCGCTTGAGGTTCGCGCCCAGCGTGCCCATCGCCGTGTCCGCCGTGATCGCGAACGCGGCGCTGTAGCGCGCGAGCTGCTGGAAGTACGGCGCCGCGGGCCCGCTCACCGGCGCGCTCGCGAAGCGGCCTTCCGAGAGGCCGAGCAGGAAGGCGCGCGAGGCGTTGCTGAACACGTGGCCGACGTGCCCCCAGAACGCTTCGTCGAAGGCCTTCACGTCGCGTGCGTCCGCCGCGGCGAGCTCCCGCTGCACCCACGGATGGCAGCGGATCGCGCCCTGTCCGAAGATGATCATCGAGCGCGTCAGGATGTTCGCGCCTTCGACCGTGATGCCGATCGGAAGCGACTGGTAGGCGTGCGCGAGCGAGTTGCGCGGGCCGCGGCAGATGCCACCGCCGCCGACGATGTCCATGGCGTCGTTGATGACGACGCGCATCGCCTCGGTCGTGTAGGCCTTCATGATCGCCGTCGTCACCGCCGGCTTCTCGCCACGGTCGAGCGCCGCGAGCGTCAGCGTGCGTGCGGCGTCGATCGTGTACGTGAGCCCGCCGATGCGACCCAGGCGTGCCTCGAGGCCTTCGAAGCGCCCGAGCGGAAGGCCGAATTGCTCGCGCACGCTCGCGTGCGCACCGACGACGCGCGACGCGAGCGCCGCTGCTCCCGTCGACAGCGCGGGCAGTGACACGCCACGCCCGGCCGCGAGGCACTGCATCAGCATGACCCAGCCGCGCCCGGCCATCTTCGGGCCACCGATGATCGAGTCGAGCGGCACGAACACGTCGCGCCCGCGAGTCGGGCCGTTCATGAACGGCACACCGAGCGGATCGTGGCGCAGGCCCGTCTCCACTCCCGGCGTCCGCGTCGGAATCAGCGCGCACGTGATGCCGAGCTCGACCTCGCCGCCGAGCAGGCGCTCGGGATCGCGCAGCTTGAACGCGAGTCCGAGCACCGTCGCGATCGGCGCGAGCGTGATGTAGCGCTTGTCCCACGTCAGCCGGATTCCGAGCACGTCGCGACCTTCGTGCTGGCCCTTCGTGACGATCCCGACGCTGCGCATCGAGGCCGCATCGGACCCCGCGTGGGGCTCCGTCAGCGCAAAACACGGGATTTCCTCGCCGCGCGCGAGGCGCGGCAGCCAGTGGCGCTTCTGCTCGTCCGTGCCGTAGTGCAGGAGCAGCTCCGCCGGCCCGAGCGAGTTGGGGACCATCACCGTCACCGCCGCGGTCACGCAGCGCGAGCTCAGCCGCGCGACGACGGTCGACTGCATGCGCGCCGAAAACTCGAGCCCGCCGAAGCTCCGCGGGATGATCATGCCCATCAGGCCGCTCGAGCGGATGCGCTCCCAGATCTCCGGCGGCAGGTCGCCCGCGCGGGTCACCTTGTGGTCGTCGAGGCTCGCGCACAGCGGATCGAGCACGTCCGCGAGGAACTTGCGCTCGCGCTCGTCGAGCTCGCGCGCCGGCGCCTCGACGAGCTTGCGGAAATCGGGCGACCCGCCGAACAGCTCGCCGTCCCAGCCGACCGTCCCGGCGTCGAGCGCGGCCTTCTCCGTGTCGCTCATCACGGGCAGGATGCGGCGGATCAGCGGGAACAGCGGCCCGGTCACGAGCGCGCGGCGCAGCGGCGTCACCAGCGCGACCACCGCGACGATTCCGAGCAGCGTGAGCGGCAGCACGAAGGACCACGTGCCGATCGAGCCTCCATCGAGCGCGACGACCGCACCCGCCAGCGCGAGCAACGCGCCGAGCAGCGGACGGCGGTACCACGCGAGCAGCAGGAACACCGCGAGCAACGCCGTCGCGCATGCGATCCACAGGAGAGCTTGCATCTTGGCTCCAGTTCCGGTCCCGGGTGACCCCTTACGTGCGGAGTATGGCCCCGGACCTTATAGCCCTGTTTCGGACCGCGGGCCCGCGTTCGCTCCTGCGGACTTCGGCTCAGGTCGACTCCGGTCCCGAACCCGGCTCCGGCACCTCGATCGAGCCGAGCGACGGCCGCACGGCCGACGGGTGCAGGTGCGGCACCGCGAGCTCGGCGCCTCGGCCGGGCTCTACGCGGCGAAGGAGCAGGAGCGTCAGGGCCCGCAGCGCACTTGTGAGCAGGAACAGGACTCCGTAGGCCTCCGCGCCGGCGCCGAGGCCTTGGAGCAGCGCTCCGCCGACGAGCGACCCGAGCGCGAAACAGGCCGCATTCCCGAGGTTGTAGAGCGTGATCACGCTCGTGCGCTCCCGCTCGGGGATGTGCTCGAACAGGAGCAGCAGCGACGCGAGCTCGAAGGCCGCCCAGAACACGCCCGCGACGAGCTGCGCCGCGAGCAGGAACCCGACATCACTCGTCGCGTACCACGGCAGCGAGGCGAACACGATCCCGCAGGTGCCGATCCACGCGAGTTTCCTCGCGCCCACCTCGCGCGCCCACGCCCCGAGGAGCGGCAGCGCCGCCATCTTGGCCACGTACGCCGACGCGATCAGCAGCATGTACGTGCCGTAGGGAAGGCCGAGCTGCTTCAGCATGTACGGCGAGTAGTACGGTGCCGCGACCTGCACGGCGACCTGCAGGCACAGCAGGTACGCGATCAACCTCCGTGCGCCCTTGAGCGCCGGGGAGCGCAGCACTTCCATCCACGGTCGCGCCCGCGGCTCGGGCCGGATCGGCTCGGAGTGCAGCGCGAGGTGGCGCGCGCTCCGCAGGCGCGCGACGATCAGGCGGCGGATGCGGGCGTTCTCCAGCGAGCGGGCCTCGAGGAAGGCGCGCAGCCGCATCAGGTCCCAGTCGTAGGCGAGCAAGACGGCATGGAACCCCTCGACGCCGCCGTATCGCTGCTCGAAGCGCGTGATCGTGGCCTCGGCGGTGCGGTGGGCCCGGTCGAGGTCTTCGGGTGCGGGGGGCAGGTCGCCGAGGGCGGCGAGGAGGATGCGCCGGTCGAGCAGGGCGAAGAACAGGCGCTCCATGCGGTCGTCGGCAACCTCGGCGAGGCGCCAGTAGCGCGCCTCGTCCTGGAGGTCGGCATAGGAAATCGCGCCGGAGCCGACCTGGACCATGATGCGGTCCTCGGCGGGGGCGGGGGGCGCCCCGACGGCGGCGAGCACGCCCAGCATCACGACACCGAGGGCGAGGAGGGATGAACGACTTGGGATCATGGGAAGGGGGAACACGATGACGGGCCGGCGCCCCCTGACAACCGGCAACCGGGTGGCGGCGTCCAAGCGGGCAGGGGGACGTCGCACGCGGGGCGGCCTGCCGACTTGACACCCCCCGGCTCGGTGGACCGAGAGTGCTCGCCACGCAACGCCGGAACCCCGACGACGGATCGCACACCATGTCTCGACGCGACAGCATCAGAGCATTGCTCGCGGCGGCGGCGCT
>JABWBL010000424.1 GCA_013360535.1 Planctomycetaceae bacterium | reverse complement strand
CCGCATGACCGAGGCGCGTGATCCCTCGCGGTACCCCGTCGGCCTCGGCGCGCAGTTCCGCCGGAACCTCCCCCTCTACCTGAGCGGCGCCGCGCTCCTCGCCGCGCAGCAGCTCCTCATGGCGAAGCGCGACTTCCTCGTGAAGGAGGCCGTGGACGCGGCGGTGCTGGGGACCGCAGGGGCCGCGCAGCGGGCGGCGGTCCTGATGCTCGCGGTCAGCATCGGCGCCGCGCTGATGCGGGTGCTCTCGCGCGTCACCATCTTCACGGGCGGCCGCAACGTCGAGTACGAGCTCCGCGCGATCCTGCTCTCCCGGCTCCACAAGCTGGGCCCGGCCTTCTTCCGCCGCATGCCGACGGGCGAGATCATGAGCCGCGCGACGAACGACCTCACGCAGGTCCGCCTCCTGCTCGGCTTCGGCATCCTCAACGTGGTGGGCTCGATCTTCGCGCTGGCGAGCGCCCTCTACGTGATGATCCACCTCTCGGGGAAGCTCACGCTGGCCGCGCTCGGCACGATGCCGATCCTGATGCTCATCACCCGGTCGTTCTCCAGCAAGCTCTTCCTCCGCACGCGCGAGAACCAGGAGGCGCTCGGGCAGATGAGCGATCGGGTGCTCGCGAGCCTCGCGGGCGTGCGCGTCGTGCGCTCCTTCGCGCTGGAGGGGGCCGAGACCGAGGCGTTCGCCGCGGCCAACAAAGAGTACCTCGAGAAGAGCCTCGGGCTCGCGCGGCTGCGCGGCTCGATGGGGCCGATCATGGGCGGGATCAGCGCCGTCGGCGTGCTCGTCGTGTTCCTGTACGGCGGGCGCCTCGTGCTCTCGGGCGAGATGACGCGGGGGGACTTCGTCTCGTTCTGGCTGGCGCTGCTCCGGCTCACCTGGCCGATGCTCGCGATCGGCTTCGTGGCGGCGATCGTGCAGCGCGGCCGCGCCGGGTACGCGCGGCTCAAGGCGATCTTCGACGCGGTGCCCGAGGTCGTGAGCGGGCCGCTCCCCCGCCCGGAGGTGGTCCGCGGCGCGCTCTCCGTGCGGGACCTGTCGTTCGCGTACGGGGAGCGCAAGGTGGTCGACGGCGTGAGCTTCGACGTGCCCGCGGGCGGCTCGCTCGCGATCGTGGGGCGCACCGGCTCGGGCAAGAGCACGATCGCGATCCTGCTCGCGCGGCTCCTGCCGACCCCGCGCGGCGCGGTGCTGCTCGACGGCCAGGACATCTGCGACCTGCCGCTCGAGACGGTGCGGGAGCTCGGGCTCGCGCGAGCGCGGCTCAAGTGGCCGAACGATGTCGTCGTCGATCGCGACGGAGGGACGTTCGCGAAGCTCGCGGGTGTGCTCGTCGAGACGCGTGGGCTCGATCCGGCCGCGCCGCACTACGTCGTCGGGGTCGGGCTCAACGTCGCGCAGACCGAGTTTCCCGCGGAATTGACAGCATCGCGCGCCGTGACGAGCCTGCGGCTCGAAGGCAGTGCGGCGACGCTCGAAAGCGCGCAAGAGCGGTTGATCGGGCGGCTGGCGCACTGGCTCGAGCGCGACAGGCTCACGACGGACGCGCTCGCGGGCCCGTTCCTCGACGCGGCGCGACTGCGCGACGCGGAAGTCGAGGTCGAGACCGAGACGACGCTGCGTGGGCGTGTGCTCGGCCTCTCGCTCGAGCGTGGCCTCGAGCTCGCGCTCGCCGGTCGCCGCGCCTCGATCGCGCTCGAGCACTTGCGCCAGGTCCGTCCGCTCTGAGTTCCTGCAGTGTGAGCGTCGCTCGCTAGACTGCGCGGCCCACATGGCCATGGAAGGACTCCGATGACGCGCGCCGACGGCAGGCAACCCCACGAACTTCGTCCGGTCACGTTCCAGCGCGGCTTCAGCAAGCACGCGCCCGGTTCGGTGCTCGCGAGCTACGGCGACACGCGCGTGCTGTGCACCGCGATGTACACCGATGGCGTGCCGCCGTTCCTGCAGGGGCGCGGCCAAGGCTGGCTGACGGCCGAATACTCGATGCTCCCGAGCGCCACGAAGGACCGCAAGTCGCGCGACAAGCCCGGCAAGGTCGACGGTCGCTCGGTCGAGATCCAGCGCCTGATCGGCCGCTCGCTGCGCGGCGTCGTCGACATGACGAAGCTCACCGAACGCACCGTGTGGATCGACTGCGACGTGCTGCAGGCCGACGGCGGCACTCGCACCGCGTCGATCACGGGCGCATGGGTCGCGCTGTACGACCTGTTCAAGCACATGGAGCAGAAGCGTGTCCTGCGCGGCTGGCCGCTGACCTCGCAGCTCGGCGCCGTTTCCGTCGGCGTCGTCGCGAATGAAGTGCTCGTCGACCTCGCCTACGCCGAAGACAGCAAGGCCGGCACCGACATGAACCTCGTCATGACCGGCGAGGGGCAGTTCATCGAAGTGCAAGGCTCCGCGGAAGGCGCGCCGTTCTCGCGTGAGCATCTCGACTCGATGCTGCAGTCGGGCGCGGCGGCCATCTCGACGCTCTTCAAGCTGCAACGCGACGCGCTCGGTATCTGAAACAACAGCACACAGGGAGACGGAGCGAGAGAGCGGAGGGCGGAGGCGAGGAAGCCGGGGAGACCAGAGATGATGAAGTGGGTGCGCACATCGATGGCTCTGGTGGCGGCCATCGTGTTGACGGCGGCAAGCGGAGAGGCGTGGCAGCTGGGGAGCGAGGTGGGGCTCGCGGTGGAGCGGGCGATCGCGGCGAAGGAAGTGCCGGGGGCGGTGGTCGTCGTCGGGCGAGCGGAAGAGACGCTGCTGGAGAAGGCGTTTGGGAAGCGGGCAAGCGAGCCTGAAGAAGCGGCGACGCTCGACACGGTGTACGACCTCGCGTCGTTGACCAAGCCGATCGCCACGGCGACGAGCGTGATGAAGTTGGTCGAGCGCGGAGCGGTCGAGCTCGCGGCGCCGGTGGCACGGCACCTGCCGGAGTTTGGCGTGCGCGGCAAGGAGGCGATCACGGTCGAGATGCTGCTCCTGCACACGAGCGGGCTCGTGGCGGACAATCCGCTCGCCGATTACGTCGGGACGCACGACGAGATGTGGAAGCGCATCTGCGAGCTCGAGCCGCGCAGCGCGCCGGGGACGAAGTTCGCGTACAGCGATGTCGGCTACATCGTGCTTGGAGAACTCGTGGAGCGTGTCGACGGGCGACCGCTTGAGAAGTTTGCGGGCGAGGAGCTGTTCGAGCCACTGGGCATGCTCGAAACGACGTTCCGGCCGGGTGAGGAGCTGCGGGAGCGTTGTGCGCCGACGGAGAAGCGCGCAGGCCAGTGGATGAGGGGCGAGGTTCACGATCCGCGCGCGTTTGCGCTCGGTGGAGTCGCGGGTCACGCGGGTTTGTTCTCGACGGCGACGGACGTCTCGCGTTGGTGCCGCATGTTGATCGGCGGTGGTGAGCTCGACGGCGAGCGCGTGCTCGCGACGGCGACAGTCGAGGCCATGCTTTCCGCGCGCAGGCTCCCGGGCGGCGGGCAACGCACGCTCGCGCTCGACTGCGACACCGACTATTCGGGCGCGCGTGGCGCGATCTTTCCGCGTGGCGCGAGCTTCGGCCACACGGGCTTCACGGGCACATCGTTGTGGCTCGATCCCGCGACGCTCGGTTACGTCGTCGTGCTGTCGAATCGTGTGCATCCCACTGGCAAGGGCGACACACGCGAGCTGCGGCGCGCGGTGGCGGACGCGACGGCGCGGGCGCTGCGCGCGCAGGAAGGTGTGCTGACGGGAGCCGATGTGCTCGCGCGCGAAGGCTG
>JABWBL010000423.1 GCA_013360535.1 Planctomycetaceae bacterium | reverse complement strand
CAGCGTGGCGCCGACTTCCTCGTCGCCGCGAGCATGGACGGACGCTGGGGCGCTCCGGGCAAGCCGGACGCGGGCCTTACGGCGATGGTGCTCGGTGCGCTGCAGTGCGTGCCCAAGCCGCGCCCGGAAGCGACGCAGGCCTGCATCGACAAGGGCCTCGCCTGGCTCGGCACGCTGCAGAAGCCCGACGGCTCGATCCACGACGGCAAGGTCATCAACTACGCGACCTCGGCCTCGATCCTCGCCTTCTCGCGCTCGGGCGACACGAAGTGGAAGGACACGATCGCCCGCGCACAGCAGTTCCTCGTCAACCTGCAGTTCGACGATGGCGAGGGCTACAGCGAAGGCGACCTGTACTACGGAGGCATCGGGTACGGCTCGACCGAACGGCCCGACCTGTCGAACCTGCAGATGGCGCTCGAGGCGCTCGCGAGCTCGGGACTCGAGCCCAACGCGCCGACCTACCAGAAGGCGCTGAAGTTCCTCGAGCGTTGCCAGAACCGCTCGGAGTCGAACAAGGTGGAGATCAAGGACGGCAACGTCGTGATCAAGCCGGGCAACGACGGAGGTTCCGGCTACGCGCCCGGCGACTCGAAGGCCGGCTTCGAGGAGCTCGAGGGCGGCGTCAAGGTGCCGCGCTCCTACGGCTCGATGACCTATGCGCTGCTCAAGAGCCTCGTGTTCGCGGGCGCCAAGAAGGACGACCCGCGTGTCGTCGCCGCCTCGAAGTGGGTGCAGAAGAACTACACGCTCGACGTCAACCCCGGCTTCCCGGCGGGCCGCGATCCGCAGGCGCCCTATCAGGGGCTCTTCTATTACTTCCACACGATGGCGCAGGCGCTGACGCTGGTCGGCATCGAACAAGTCGTCGACGGCACGGGGCACACGCACGCGTGGCGCAACGAGCTGTGTGGGCGTGTGGTCTCGATGCAGAGCAAGGTCGACGGCTCGTGGATCAATGCCAACAGCCCGCGCTGGATGGAAGGCAACCCGCTGCTCGGCACGGCCTACGCACTCCTCACGCTCGAGGCGGCGCTCCCGCGGTAGGCACCCGACGCTAGATTCCTGCGCATGACTCCCGCGCTGCGACTCTTCCGCGTCCCTTCCGAGCGGCACCCTTCCCTCGTGCTCGAGGTCGATGGTCGGCCGCTCGACCTTTCGGGCTGGCTCGACGATCAGGCGCCGGCGGCGCCGCGGACGGTGCTCGAGCTGGCGGCCGACGGCTTCTTCGAGCGCGTGCCGCTCGAGGCGGCGCTCGCGCGCGGTCGCTGGCGCGAGGTGAGCCCGCTCGGGCAGGTGCTCGTGCCGGTCGAGACCGAGCAGGTCGGCAAGGTGCTGGCGCTGGGCAAGAACTTCCGCGAGCACGCGGCGGAGTTCGGCGAGGCCGTGCCCGAGGAGCCGCTCGTCTTCAACAAGCTGCCTGAGACGCTCGTCCCTCACGGCGCGAAGGTCAAGGTTCCCGGCTGGTACAGCGCGCGTGTCGACCACGAGGCGGAACTCGCGGTCGTGATCGGTCGCGACGGGCGCGACATCGCCGAGGCGCGAGCGCTGGAGCACGTCGCGGGCTACACCGTCGCCAATGACCTCACGCTGCGGACGATGCAGGGCGACGACCGCAACAAGAAGTACCCGTGGTTCCGCGCCAAGAACTTCGATGGCGCGTGCCCGCTGGGCCCCAGTTTCGTGCCGCGCGACTTCCTCGACATCGGCGACCTGCGGGTCAAGGCCGACGTGCGCCATGCGGACGGCTCCGAGGAGCGGCGCCAGAACGCCACCACGCGCGACCTGATCGTCAGCGTGCCGCAGGCGCTGGCGTGGCTCTCGCGCCACCTGACGCTGCGGCTGGGCGACATCGTGCTGATGGGCACGCCGGCCGGAGTCGGTCCGCTCGTCCACGGCGACGAGGTGACCTGCACGATCGAGCGCATCGGCGCGCTCACGACTCCGATCGTGCGTTCCTGACGCGCCAGCCCTCGACGAAGGGCTCGAGGATGCGCTGGGTCATGCCCCACACGATGTCCTCGCCGACGCGGTAGCACGGCATCGTGCGCAGCGCACCTTGATGGAACACTTCGGTGGTCGAGCGCGAGCGCGCGAGCTCGTCCAACGGCGCCCAGACGACGCGTGCCACTTCATCGGAGAGGGCGAGGTCGGGTCGTCCGGACATCGCGAACACGAAGGGCCGCACGACGACACGCGCGGGCGCGGTCACGGGACGCAGGTCGTCGAGTCCGCCGAGGTGGAGCGCTCGCCGCAGGTCGACGCCGACCTCTTCCGCGGTCTCGCGCAAGGCCGTGTCGAACAGATCCGGATCGTGGGCCTCGCGCCGGCCTCCGGGCAGCGCCATGTGCCCCGACCAAGGATCGCCGGCGCGTTCGGCGCGACGGATCAGCAAGAGCTCGCGGCGGCGCTCGAACTCCGCGATCAGGAGCGCGACGGCCGCCTGCGGAACGCCCTCGGGAGCATCGAACAATGGCGTGCGTCCGTGCAGCAGCGCGCGCAGGTCCTCAAAATCCGTCACGCGCAAGCTCCCTACAGCATCCAGCCGCCCGCGATCGGAACGACGGCGCCCGTGACGTAGCTGGAAGCCTGCGAAGAGAGCCACGCGACCACGTCGGCGACTTCGTGCGGCTCGCCGGGGCGACCGAGGGGAATGCGCTGCCAGAGCGCCGGATCGAGCGTGTCCTCGGAGGCGTGTTCGTGCGGCACCAGCCCCGGCGCGACCATGTTGACGCGCACGCCATGCTCCGCCTCTTCTTGCGCCCACGAACGCGCGAGCACGAGCAGCGCGGTCTTGGCCGCCACGTAGGCCGCCGCGTCGCGACGTGCGCGTGCAGAATCGACGCCGGCGCAGCCGAACAGCACGACCGTGCCCCGCGACGCGCGCAGGGCCGGACGCAGCGCGGAAACACCGAGAAAAGCGCTCACGACGTTGTTCGCGAAGAGCCGCTGCAGCGTCGGGCCGCTGACTTCGGCCAGGGGGCCGTGCTCGTACTCGCCGACGGCGTGCACGAAGTGGTCGAGGCGGCCTTCATGCGCGAGGAGCTCGCCCGCGAGGCGCGCCCAGTCGCCCTCGCGCTCGACGTCGGCCTGATGCACTCGCCCGCCGAACTCGCGCTCGAGCGCAGCGATGTGCGCTCCGGCGCTGCGGTAGGCGAGGTGCACTCGCACGCCCTCTTGCGCGAGCTTGCGCGCGCAGGCGAGGCCAAGTCCACGCGCTCCTCCGGTGACGAGGGCGACGCGCTGAGGATCAGGGGACATCCCCGATACTCTAGCGCGCTCGACTCACTCCGCGTCGATCGGGCCGGCCCGCTCGGGCGGCCAGACGCGCAGCTCGACGCGCCCGCGGATGTAGTCCTGCGGCACGAGGCCGAACTCGCGCGAATCGCTCGAGCGCGGCCGGTTGTCGCCGAGCACGAAGAAATGCGCCGGCTTGACGCGCACTCGCTGGCGCGAGAACGGATCCGGTTCATCGACGTACGGCTCGTCGACCAGCTCGCCGTTGACCCATACGTGCCCGTCCTGCAGGAGCACCTCGTCGCCGGGGAGCCCCACCACGCGCTTGATGTAGTCCAGATTCGGCTGGGGCGGATAGCGAAACACCATCACATCCCCGCGCTGCGGAGCATTCCCTTCGATGATCTTGGTATGAATGACGGGCAGACGCACCCCATAGGTGAACTTGTTCACCAGGATCAGGTCGCCCACCTGCAAGGTGGGAATCATCGAGCCGGAGGGAATCTTGAAGGGCTCGAAC
>JABWBL010000422.1 GCA_013360535.1 Planctomycetaceae bacterium | reverse complement strand
GCGCGCCGAGCTCGCGCTGCGCGCGCGCGACGGACATCGAGCAGGCTGCGAGCACGATGACGTCGGGATCGGCCGCGACGACGTCCGTCCACTCGACGCGGCGCGACGGGTCCTTCGCTCCCGCGAGCAACGGCAAGCCGCCGGCGACCTCGACCTGCTCGGCGACCCATTCGCCGGACACCCACAGCGGCTCGAACCACTCGAGCACGAGCACGCGCGGCTTCGGACTCGGCGCAGGCAACGCACGCAACTTCTCGAGCCGCCGCTCGAACTCGCGCGCGGCGATCGTGGCCGCCGACTCGCGGCCCAGGCGCTGGCCGACGTCGCGGATGTTCTGGGCCACGTCCGAGAGCGAGCGTGGGCTCAGCACGAGCAGCTCCGCGCACTTCTCCTTGCCCAGCGACTTCTCGACGTCGCCGGGCGTCACCGCGCACACCGGGCACAGGCCCTGACTGAGGATCACGGTCGGCGCGAGCGCGCGGATGCGCTCCTCGTCGAGCTGGTACAGGCTCTCGCCGCGCGCGACGGCCTCGCGCAGGAACGTGTCGATGCGCCCCATGCTCCACGCGTCGGAGTCGACCGTCGTCGACATCACGCGCGGCACGTCGAGACCCGGCGGCACCCGGCACAGGTGCGAGACGCCGACCAGCGCACGTTCGGCCCCGATCGCGACGGCGATCTCGGTGGCGGCGGGCAAGAGCGAGACGGCGCGTGCTTCCAGCTTCACGGGTTGGTTTCCTCCCGAATAGACCCACTCGATGCGCTCGCCTTCGGAGAGCACGTGTTTCACCGGAAAATTCGGGCCCATGCGGCCGTCGAGCTTCCACATCCAGTAGCGGTCGAGGCGCGTGTCGGGACCGACGCCGTCGATGGCCCAGACGTCGTCTTTCGAGCAGCACAGCCAGTCCTGCTCGACCTCCGCAACCTTGCGCGTCGCGTCGACGACGTTCGAGCCACGCGGAAGCGAGACTTGCTTCTCGATTGGAGCCCGCTGCAAGGCGCCGAAGTCGACGCGCAACGTGACTTGGACATCCTGGGCGAACGCCAGAGCGAACGGAGCGAACAGCGCGAGCATGAAGTCGTCTCCCTGGGCTCACTTGGCGGCGAGCTGCGCATCGAAGAACGTGAACACGTCCGGCAGAGCGTCGACGACGACCATCAGGTGCTCGCAGTTGGGGTAGATGCGCAGCGTCGCGCTCTCGGAGCCCGCGCCGACGAGCGACTTGTGCAGCGCTTCCGCACCGCGCCGCCCGAAGTCGCGCTCGCCCGCACCGACGAAGATCGGCTTCGACACGAGCGCGCTCGCGTCCTTGAGGCCCGAGCCGCCGCCGAGCGCCGCAAAAGCCCGAAAATCCGCGGGCTTCTTGGCCAGAAGCTGCTGCCCGACCCCCGCGCCCATCGAGTGGCCGACGAGGAACACCTTCGAGCGGTCGAGCGGCAGGCGCTCGGCGAGCGCGTTCACCACGGCCTCGACCGGAGCGCCGAGGAAGCTCACGCGCGGCGCGACGAGCACCCAGCCACGCTGACGGCACAGCTCGACGATGCGGCCGTCACCGTAGGCATCGAAGAACATGTTCTCGCTGCCGCCGGCTCCGTGCAGCGCGACCACGAGCGGCACGAGCTGGTCCTTGGCGAGCTTCTCCGGCACGAACACGCGCACCTGCGCGCCGTTGGCGCCATTGGGCAGCGTCACCCACGACGAGCCCGTCGAATTCGGCCCGAACCAGCGCTCGTTGTCGGAGAGTGCGCCGAGGATCGTCTCGCATTCGGAGAGCAGGCGCGTCGCCGGATAGTCGGTCTCCTGCTGCGAGGCGCTGCCAAGCTGCTCGAGCAGCGCGAGGTGCGATTGCGCGGTCAGGAACTCGAGCGCCGGCGCCCCGTCGGGCAGTTCGATCAGCGCCGCCTTCACCGCGCGCAGCCGCTCGTCGCGCTGCACCGCGCGCGAGAGCGACACACGACGCCGCGAGCGCAGGTCGCCTTCGTTGGCGAGCTCGATCTCCACCGTCACTTCCGCCGCGCCCCGGGGCAGGCTCTCGAGCGACAGCACGAGCTCGCGCGTCTCGCCGCGCCCCGGCGCCTCGACGCGCGCCGGCTCGAGCTTCAGCGGCTTGCCTTCGAAGCTCGCCGTGAGCACCACCGGCGCCGCGAACTCCGTCGTGTACAGGTTGCCCAGCGACAGCTTGACGCTCGCATCCGCCGCATCGAGCAGCTTGCGCGCCGGCGTCAGCGTGAAACGCTCGAGATCCCACGGCTTGTCGGTGCGCTCGAGCTTCGTGCGCGCCTCGTCGAGCGCGGCACCGACCCCGGCCATGTCCATCGCGAAGAAGCGCTGCACCGCGCCTTCGACCTGCGGCAGCACGCTGGCGCGCAACTCCGGCGCCGCCGCGATCCAGGCCCGTTCGAGCGCGCGGGTCCTCAGCCCCAGTTCGTAGCGCGGGTTGGCCGTTTGCTGCGGCAGGACGGCGATCGGGAGAGAGAGGGCGAGCTCGAGGAACATGGCCGAATGCTAGCGCCGAACCCCTGCTGGTGCCCCGTGGCCGCGCGTGCCCGGCCGCGGCGCACTCCACGGATCCCCGCTCGCGGACCCGGTTCCGGCCAGTTCGCCCATGCACCCGCCCCGCTACGCACAGCGCCGCAGGGCAGGAATTCACGGGAACCCGTCCAATGGCCCCATGAAACTTCTCGACTCCATCGGTTCGACTCCGCTGCTCGAGCTCGACCAGCTCTTCATCAAGCTCGAGTGCTCCAACCCCGGTGGCAGCGTGAAGGATCGCATCGCGCGCTATCTGCTGCTCGCGGCGCGGCGCCGCGGCGAGCTCAAGCCCGGTGACGTGATCGTCGAGGCGACCTCGGGCAACACCGGCATCGCGATGGCGATGGTCGGGCGCGAGCTCGGCCACAAGGTCGTGATCTACATGCCCGAGCACATGAGCGAGGAACGCCGCGAGTACATCCGCGGCTTCGGCGCCGAGGTGCGCTCGACGCCGCGCGAGCAGGGCTTCGAAGGCCCGATCGCGCTGCGCGACGAGTTCAAGGGCAAGCCCGGCTACTACGTGCCCGACCAGTTCGGCAACGTCGACAACGTGCACTGCCATCGCGAGACGACGGGCCACGAGCTGCTCGTGCAGCTGCGCGCGCACGGCGTCCGCAGGCTCGACGCGGTCGTCGCCGGTGTCGGCACGGGGGGCACGCTGATGGGCGTCGGAGCGGCGCTGCGCGAGGCTTTCCCCAAGCTGCGGGTCGTCGCCGTCGAGCCGACCGAGTCGAACGTGATGTGCGGCAAGCCCGCGGGCGAGCACACGATCCAAGGCATCGGCGACGGCTTCATCCCGCCGCTCGTCGACATGCACAAGGTCGATCGCGTGATCGCGGTGCCGTCCGCGCGCGCCGCCGAAGTTGCGCACGAGATCGCGGAGCTCCACGGCTACTGCGTCGGCATGAGCTCCGGCGCCAACACGGCCGCCGCGCGCCAGTTGCGCGACGAAGGCCTCGTCGTGGCCACGTTCTGGCCCGATTGTTCGGACCGCTACGGCACGATGGGATTGCCGAGCCCGCACTCGGACTCGATCCGCTGCCCCAAGCGCGAGACCTGCGCGGCGCGACGGGCGTCGCTCGTTTCCTGCTCGTAGCCACGTCGCGCGCGCGCCAGTAACGTCTCGCGCCATGCGCGACGTCCGCATCGTTCTCGAGGGCCAGGCGCGCCGCGTGCCGTGGCGCAACGGGCGCGGCTTCACGGACGAGCTCGCGCTCGCGCCCGAG
>JABWBL010000010.1 GCA_013360535.1 Planctomycetaceae bacterium | reverse complement strand
AGGCCATGGCGGCCGCCGGCGTGGTGGCCGTGATCGAGCCGGCCTTCTGGCAGGGCCAGCCGCGCACATCGGTCGACACCTACGTGGACTACCTCTCGATGCTGGTGGGCTGGGAGCGTTTTCGCGCGGCGCAGTTCGGCGTGCGCCATTACTGCACCATCGGCCTCAACAGCAAGGAGGCCAACAACGAGGCGCTCGCCAAGCCGGTGCTCGACATCCTGCCGCGCTTCCTCCTGAAGGAAGGCGTCGTCGCCGTCGGCGAGATCGGCTACGACGAGATCTCGCCGGCCGAGGAGCGCGCCTACGTGGCGCAGCTCGCGCTCGCGCGCAAGCACGACATGGTCGTGATGGTGCACTCGCCGCACCGCGACAAGAAGCGCGGCATCCAGCGCTCGCTGTCGGTCGCCGCCGAGTGTGGCCAGCCGATGACGAAGCTCGTGATCGACCACAACAACGAGGAGACCGTGCAGGACGTGCTCGACGCCGGCGCCTGGGCCGCGTTCACGATCTACCCGCACACCAAGATGGGCTCCGAGCGCATGGTCGAGATCGTGCGCAAGTACGGCCCCGAGCGCATCATCGTCGACAGCTCCGCCGACTGGGGCATCTCCGACCCGCTCTCGGTGCCCAAGACCGCCAAGCTGATGCTCGAGCGCGGCATCGACCCCGCCTGGGTCGAGCAGGTCACCTGGCAGAACGCCCTCGACGCCTACGCCCAGTCCGGCCAGATCGACGTCGCGGCACTCCAAGGCTCCGCCTCAATCGACCAGCGCGCCATCTTCGGCGAAAACTCCGTCCTGCGCGGCCAATCCCCGCGCATCGACGCCGACAAGGTGCCCAACTAGGCGGCAGTCGCTAGAGGGTCGCGACTTCGGTGGGGACCTTGGTGAGGAGCTCCTTGGGGAGTTTCCACATGGCGCCGGTGAGCGGGTCGACGATCACGATGCCGATCAGGCCGCCGAAGAGGATGTTGCCGAAGTACCAGGGGTCGAGCGAGGCGACGAGCTCGACGTCGGTCTCGCGGGCGACGGCCTTGTGGAAATGCACGACGTAGTGCGCGCGCTGGAAGAAGCCGGCGTCGGCTTCGAGCGTGACGACCTGCGGTGTCGTGCCGTGGTGGACCGTCTTGCCGGCCTTGTCGACGACGTCGAACTCGAGGCCCGCGGGGTCGCTCTGGATGGAGACCGGGTACTTCGACTTGCTGACGATCGAGGCGCAGCTCGTGAGCGTCGCGAGCAGCGCCAGCGTGAGGATCGTGCTGGAACGCATGGTGGCGTCCTCCTTCTGGACGCGGAGCCTCGCCCGCAGCGGGCTCGCCTGCTCGCCGGCCAGAGGCGGCACGCGCGGGCAGCGCAGTGGGTAGGCCACGCGTGTCGGCGCTGCGCCGAGGGAGTAGACCTCAGCGCGTGAGCAGGCGGCGGGCGTTGGCGCCGAAGATCGCGGAGGAGAAGCTCGGGGCGAGCGCGTCGACGATCGCGCGTTGTTCGGCGAGGCGGTCGGCGCGCCAGCCGGCGGGGAAGGTGTTGGAGTCGGTGCCGAACAGGATGCGTTCGGGGCCGAAGACGCCCAGCGCGCGCTCGAACACGTCGCGCAGCGTGAGCTCGGTGGGCTGGGTCGCGATCCACGAGTTCGTCGAGGACGTGTCGACGAACACGTTGGGGCACTGGGCGCCAGCGAGCAGCGTCTCGCGGAAGAAGCCGGCGCCGAAGTGCGGGATCACGAAGCGCACGTTGGGGAAGGCGTGGGCGGCGGGGATCACGTTCAGCGGGTTGGCGAAACGAGGGTCCATCGTGCGCGGGATCCCGAGCAGGTCGCGCAGCTTCACGACGAGCAGCCCGCAGTGCACGTAGGCGATGGCGCGTTGCTCGTCGAGCACGCCGAGCAGCTCGCGGCACTCGGGCGCGCCGAGCTCGTAGTGGTGCAACGCGGGGAACAGCAACACACCGCGGAACCCCTTGGTCTCGAGCAACGTGCGCACGCGCGCGGCGACACCTTCGGCCTTCGGGTTGACGAGCGCGAACGGTGTGATGCGGCCCTTGGAGAGCACGGCGGCTTCGGCGAGGGCCGGCGTCGCTTCGGGCGCGCTCGCGAACGCTGCGACGTGCTCGACGCCGTGGCGATCGAACTCCGCGATCCAGCGCGCGACGTGCGCCGCGAGGTCGGGCGGCGGCAGCTCGAGCTTCGCCTTCTCGACGACACGCGCGAGGCGCTCGTCCACGGAACCAGGCAGCGGCGAGAACGCGGCCAACGCTTCGAAGTACGGCCGCGAGAACAGGTGCAGGTGGAAGTCGACGACGCTCATTTCAATCTTCCTTCAGGCTGCGCACGAAACCGTGCAGGCGCGCCTTGAGCCCGAGCACGTGGAACGGCGTGCCACGCGTCGCGTAGAGGTCGATGCCGCCCTTCACGGGATCGCGGCGCGAGACCTGCGCGAGGATGCGCTCCGGCGTCATCGGGAACGGAGCTTCGGTCGCCTTGCCGACGGTGAAGCCTTCGCTCGCAAGCCAGTCGAGCAGCGCCTTGGGCGTCGTGCCGCGCAACGCATAGGGCCAGAACTCCATCAGCAGCGCGAGGCGCGGGCTCTGCGCGAGCACGTTTCGCATCCCTTGCAGCGCGAGCCACTCCGAGCCCTGCGTGTCGATCTTCGCGAAGCCGATTCCGCCGAAAACGAGGCTGTCGACGGGCGCGATCTCGATCTCGATCTCGCGCGCGCCGGCGAGGTCGGCGGGTGCGCCAGCACCTTCGATCACGCGGTTGTCGCCGAAGTTGCGTTCGTTGAGCACGATGCGCGCGTGGCCACGCTCGGCCCCCGCGGCGACTTGATGGACCGTGCACGAGCCCTTGCCCGCGGCCACCGCGCGCGCGACGTTGCGGCGGCAGACCTCGGCGATGTGCGGCACGGGCTCGAAAGCGTGCACTTCGCAGCCGGCGAGCACGGCGGCGGCGCTGAACCAGCCGATGTTGGCGCCGAGGTCCAGCACGCGCATGCCAGGCCGCAGGTTGGCGCGCATCAGCGCGAGCTCGTGGTCGGCCCACGAGCCCTTCTCGATCGCCGGCCCGAGGATCGCGTCGCCTGCGAGAACCTCGAAATCGATCCCCAGCGCGGCGGGGCGGACGGTTCGGGTGGGGGCGCTCACGGGGCAGGAGGATAGCAGCCGCGCGAGCCCGTTCGAGGTCGCTTCACGCTACCCTATGCCGCGATGGAACGCTGGTCGATCACGATCTCGAAGGAGTACTTCAAGTTCTCCGCCGCACACTTCCTCATCTTTCCCGACGGCTCGTCGGAGCGCCTGCACGGCCACAACTACCGCGTGCAGTGCGAGGTCGAGGCGCGCCTGACGCGCTTTGGGCTCGTGCTCGATTTCAAGGAAGTGAAGCCGGTGGTGCGGCAGCTGTGTGACGAGCTCGACGAGCACTGGCTGATCCCGGGCGAGCACGCGGAGCTGCGCTACCACCACCGCGAGGACGGCGTGACCGAGGTCCGCTACCGCGGGCTGTACTACGCGGCGCCGACCGGCGACGTGATCGTGCTGCCGATCAACAACACGAGTTCCGAGAATCTGGCGACGTGGTTCGGGCGCGAGCTGCACCAGCGCATCTCGAAGCGCTTTGAGGACCTCGACATGGCGCGCCTGCGCGTATCGATCGAAGAGACCAGCGGTCAGGCCGGCGTCTACCACTTCGAGCGCGAAGGCCGCTAACGACCGACCAGCGCGCGCACTTCGCGCTCCTCGTGCTCGCACTCGTCGTCGGCGAGCTCGAAACGTGCCTTCAAGTGCTCCTTGCGGTTGCTCGGGCGGCTCGACAGCGCGGCTAGGCGCAGACGACCGACGGTGGACGGTTCGCCGAGGTCGAGCGAGCGTCCGAGCGCGAGCGCACCGTCCGTCGCGGCGAGCTGTTCAAGTTCGCAGCGCACCCAGCCGATGCCGTTGGCCTTCGCGAGCGCTTCCAGCTCCCGCGCTCGCTCGCCGAGTTCGAGGCAATACCAATAAGCGAGCTGGTAGTCGCTGAGCCTGCTCGCACGCTCGTGGGGCACGGCGAGCCGCACCCGCGCGTCGAACGGGGACAGGTAGTACTTCGTCCCCGCGAACGTCCGGCCGGGAATCGTGCCGAGCGAGCACAGGCTGCGCGCGACGGCGCGTGCAGGGCGGACGAGCTCGATCCAGCTCATCTGCAAGCGCAACTCGACCGCGCTCTCGAGGAACCCCTTGCACACGAGGTGGCTCGTCTCGGCGTACACCGGCGCACGCACGGCGGCGATGCGCGGCAGCTTGTGCTCGAGCCAGAACTCGCGCGCGGCGGCCGGCGTCTGCTGCACGGTGCGCATCGCGCTGCCGAAGGTCGGCTTCGGCTCGTGCTCCGACTTCACGCCGGGAAAACACGCGAGCACCTTCGCGAGGTGCCCGGTGCCGCTGCGTCCGGTCGTCACCGTCAGCAGGAGGCGCTTGGAACGGACCCGTTCCAGCGTGGCTTCAGAGGTGGACGGGGCCATGGCGCGCTTTGGCGAAGCGGGAGAATAGCGCGCGCGGCCGCTATTCTCGCGGCGGTGAGCAACGAAGTGCTGATCCGCATGGCGGACGCCGGGAAGACGTTCCGCGTCTGGCGCCGCAAGGAAGGGTTCAAGGGTTTCTTCGCCAACTTCGTCGCACGCGAGTGGACGCAGGTGACGGCGCTCGCGAACGTCAACCTCGAGATCCGTCGCGGCGAGTTCGTCGGTCTGATCGGCGCGAACGGCGCCGGCAAGACGACGCTGATCAAGTGCGTGAGCGGCATCACGCCGGTTTCGAGCGGCAGCGCGACCCTGTTCGGCGTCGACAGTTTTGCGCTCGGAGACGGCGAGAAGCGGCGGCTGGCGCTCGTGATGGGGCAACGCTCGCAGCTGTGGTGGGACCTGCCGGCGATCGACTCGTTCCGCCTCTTGCGCGAGATCTATTCGATCCCGCGCGACGTGTTCGAACGGCGTGTCGAGGAGGCCGCGAAGCGCCTCGTGGTCACGGAGAAGCTGCAGCGCCAGCTGCGCCAGCTCTCGCTCGGCGAGCGCATGAAGATGGAGATCATCGGCGCCTTCCTGCACGAGCCCGACGTCGTGTTCCTCGACGAGCCGACGATCGGCCTCGACCTCGTGTCGCGCGAGACCATCCGGCGCTATCTGGTCGAGCTCAACCGCGAGCGAGGCGCGACGATCGTGCTCACCAGCCACGACATGGAGGACATCGAGGAGACCTGCCGACGGCTCGTGATCCTGCGGCAAGGGCGCGTGCTGTTCGACGGCGACCTCGTCGGCCTGAAGGCGCGCGTGTACGACCGGCGCTCGATCGAAGTGCACCTCGAGCCCAGCTCGCGCACTTGGGACGAGTCGCTCGCACCGCGCCTTGCGCCGCTGGGCGCCACGCTCGAGCGCTCGGCGCCGCTGACGCTGCTCTTCAGCGTGCCTGCGGCCAACGTGCAGACCTTCGTGCCGCTCTTGTTCGAGCTGTTCCAGATCCGCGACCTCGCGATCGAACGCCATCCGCTCGAGCTGCTGATCCGCCAGATCTTCCAGAGCGGGCAGGCGCCGGCGCAGCTTTCGAGTGGGGAGCCGAAGGCGTGAGCGGGGCGGCGGTTCCTTCGGCGCTCGTGCGCGACCTTCGGCTGCTCGTGGTCGCGCTCGTCTACGAGCTGCGCAAGGTGACGACGTGGCGCGCCGGATTCGTCGTGCGCGAGCTGATGCGCGGCATGTGGCGTCCGGTCGTGATGATCTTCGTCTACGCGACGATCCTCGTGCAGCCGACCGATCGCCTCGGCAGCTACGACTTCCGCGGCCTCGTCGCCTACCTGATCCTCGCGGCGAGCTTCGAGAAGCTCCTCTTCCACCAGCGCGGCCTCGACCTGTCCGACCAGATCTTCCAGGGCTACGTCACGAAGTACCTGACGATGCCACTCAGGTTCTTCGTGCTCGCACTGGCACGCTTCGCGCAGCACGTGCTGATCCAGGGTGGCGTCGTGGTGCTCCTGTGGAGCGCGGGAGCGCTGCTCCTGCCCCAGTGGTGGCCGCAGCCGGCGAGTGCGCTCGCGCTGGTCGAGGCGGCGCTGCTCGTGCTGCTCGGGAGTTACTGCTACTTCCTCACGTGCTTCCTCGTGAACGCGCTCGCGTTCTGGCTCGACGTCGTCTGGACGCTGTCGGCGATGACGAGCTTCGTCTTCAGCTTCTGCGCCGGCGTGCTCGTGCCGGTCTCCGTGATGCCCGCCGCGCTGCGCGACACGCTGCAGTGGCTGTTCCCGTACTGGGCCGTCAACGCGCCCGCGGAGGTTTTCCTCGGACGCCTCGGACACGCCGATTTCCTGCGGGGAATCGTCGTGCTGGGACTGACGGCGGTCGTCCTCGAGCTGGTGCGGCAGGTGCTCTGGCGCCGCGGCCTCGCGCGCTACGTCGGGGCGGGGATGTGAGCGATGGGAGCGCTGCTGCACCACCTGCGCCTCGCCCGCGAGTTCGCGCGTGTCGGCGTGATCCGCAAGTCGCAGTTCCGCGTCGAGTTCCTGACGCAGGTCGTGATGGACACGGCCTGGTACCTCGTGCACATCGTCACGTTCGAGATCCTCTACGGGCACACCGACTCGATCGCCGGCTGGGATCGCCCGCAGGTCCGCGTGTTCCTCGGATTCCTGTTCCTGTCGGACGCGTTCTGGATGATCTGGCTCGGCCAGAGCTGGCACTTCGGGCGCGAGCTCAAGGACGGCGTGCTCGACTCGCTGCGCCTGCGGCCGGGCTCGCCGATCTTCGTCTACTTCTTCCAGCGCTTCAGCCTCGAGGCCTGCATCAACGGGCTGATGGCGGCGGGCTGGCTCGGCTGGGCGCTCAGCGGCATCGAGGGGAGCTTCTCCGTCGGTGGTCTCGTGCTGCTCTTGTGGGCGCTCGCGCTGTCGTTCTGGACGCGCACGGTGCTCAGCGTGCTGTTCACGATCGCCGAGTTCCGCGCGATCAACTCCGACCTGTCGAACGTCGCGTGGGAAGTGTCGATGACGCTCTCGGACCGCCCGGTCGACGTCTTTCCGCTGCGTTTCCGCCAACTCTTGACGTCGTTCATCCCGGTCGCGGCGCTGTCGACCCTGCCGGCGGCGCTCGTGCTCGGCCGCATCACGCCGCTCGAGGGCGTGCTGCACTCGGCCTGGATCTTCGTGCTCGGTCTGGGCGTGTTCGCGTGGTGGAAGCGCAGCTTCCGCGGCTACACATCCGCGCTGGGCTGAACCCGCGGATTCACTCGAGGAACGGCGCGACCTTGCGACCGTCCTCGTACGTGCCGCTGCGCTCGAGGTCGAGCTCGCCCCGCTCGTCCCAGAAGCGCCATTCGCCGCTGCGCAGGCCGTCGACGTAGGTGCCTTCGCATTCGAGCTGGCCGGAGGAGTACCACTGCGAGCTCTGGCCCTGCTTCACGCCCTCGACGTAGACGATCGAGCTCTTGCGCGTGCCGTCGGAGTGGAAGGTGATGGTCGCGTCGGCGTCGGAATGCGAGAGGTAGCTGTGCATGGCGCCCGCGAGGGCCGCGGCGCCGAAGATCAGGGCTGCGAAGAGGATGAGGCGCTTCATGACGAGGAGGAAGACGACCCGCGGGCGGCCCTCTTCCTCGTTTCGTGCAAAGTCTCCGTTTCAGCGCAGCTCGAGCGGTTTGGGCGCTTCCTCGAGCCCGGGCGCGCCCCGGTAGGCCTCGAGCGGCACCGGGCGGTCGAGCCGCGTCGGCGTGGCGGCCTCGAGAGGCCCAGCGGCGAGTGCCCCGAGCGCCGGCGGGTCGACCCACACCCACAGGCGGTACTCGGAGTCGCCGGAGTAGCTCATCACCACCAGCTGGAAGTCGCGGAAGGCGCTGGAGAGCGTGAAGCGGCCACCTTCCGTCGTGCCCGGGCTGTCCCACAGCAGCACGAAATCGCCGACCACGGGGTCCCACACGCCGAGGTCGAGGTCCGCGTTCGTGCCGACGGGCTCGAGGAAGAACTCGATCTCCAGCGGTTCGCCGCTCGTCAGGCCGAAGCCGTCGTAGGCGTCGAAGGAGTCGTCGCGGATCGTGCCGCCGACGATGAACTCGTCGCCGACGTACACCGTGCCGATCACGTCCGGGCAGCAGGCGCCGTCGTTGGGTTCGATCTCCCAGAAGTCGTAGTAGGGCGGCGCCGGCGGGGGCGGGGAGCCGCAGTCGTGGCACTTCTTGCAGGCGGGCAGGACCGCGAGGGCGAGCAGGGCAGGCAGAGCGAGGCGGGGGAACATGGCGTCGTCCTTTGCTGACCGCACGTGCGGTCGTCAGGGACGAGGCAAGGGGCGTGCCGAGGCGCCCGTTGGCCCTCCCGACGCGCGCCAGAGCCTTCCAGAGGCCTTCTCGGGGCCCGTGGTGCGGCGCTGCGTCCTCCGCAGCGGTCAGCCCACGTTCCGCCGGGGCGGACAGGCCGTTGCGCCCGCGCGCAGGGGCTCTCACCAGCGGTGGTACGCCGGGTGGCCTTCCTGGATCGCGACGAACACGCCGCGGCAAGTGGCGGTCACGACGCCATCGGAGGTCATGGTCGCTTCGACGGTCGCGCGATCGCTCGTCGACTCGACGACCTTGGCGACGATCCGCAGCGGGCGCTTGGACGAGGTCGGCCGGCGCAGCTTGACGTGGAACTCGGCCGTGACGGTCGAGGGCAGCTCGCTCGAGCCACTTTTCTGCATCAGGTGCCAGGCCGCGGTCCAGTTCGAGTGGCAGTCGAAGAGCGCGCCGACGATGCCGCCGTTCACGGTGCCGGGGAAGGCCTCGTGGTGGGGCTCGGCGCTCCATTCGCAGACGACCTCATCGCCCTGTTCGAAGCTCTGGATGCGCAGCCCCTTGTCGTTGGCGGGGCCGCAGCCGAAGCAGTGGTTTCGGGGCGCGAGGCGTTCCTGGAGGCTCTGGGGCATGGGGTGAGGGCGGAAGGAGGAGCCTCGCCGCGGCCGCCCGACCGCGGAAAGGCGCTGTGGGGTGACAGGCCGAGCGTGCGCGGGCACAATCTCCGCCCTTTCCTGCCGCCCGACTATGTCGCTGCCCCGCTTCCAATCCAAGGCCCTCGGTGAGTCGCAGTCCGCTCCGCGGCTGCATGTCGTCACCTTCGGGTGCCAGATGAACAAGTACGACTCGCTCTCGGTCGAGGGCAAGTTCCGCCGTCAGGGCTGGCAGACGACGGACGCCATCGACGAGGCGGATGTCGTTCTGTTCAACACGTGCTCGGTGCGCGAGCACGCCGAGGAGCGCGTGTTCAGCTGGGTGGGCGAGCTGCGCAAGGCCAAGGAGCGCAAGCCGGGCATGGTCGTCGGCGTGATGGGCTGCATGGCCGAGCGCCTGGGCGAGGAGATCTACGGGCGATCGCCCGTGGTCGACCTCGTCGTCGGAACGCGCTCGTTCCAGCACCTGCCCGCGCTCGTCGACGAGCTGCTCGAGCGCCGCGCCGCGAGCCCGACACGCACGCCGCGCATCACGCGCCTGGGTTTCGACGAAGAACCCGACGCCGGGGGCCGCCAAGGCGAGCCCTACACCGGCGGACGGCACGCGTACCTGACGGTCATGCGCGGCTGCGACCTCAACTGCACGTTCTGCGTCGTGCCGAAGGTGCGTGGGCGTGTGCTGTCGCGCGGTATCGACGAGCTCGTCGACGAGGCGCGCTGGATGATCGACTCCGGCGCGCAGGTGCTGACGCTGCTCGGGCAGACCGTGAACTCCTGGGGCGAGGACCTCGCCGCGCCCGCCGAAGGGGAAGCGCGCTTCCGCGGGCGCCAAGGCCGTCCGGCGCTCGCCGACCTGATCTACCGCCTGCAGGAGCTCGACGGCCTCGAGCGCCTGCGGCTGATCACGCTGCACCCGTCTTACGTCACGCCCGCGCTCGCTCAGGCCCTGCGCGACTGCGACAAGTGCGACCGTTTCCTGCCGCTGCCCGCGCAGTCGGGTTCCGACGACGTGCTGCGCCGCATGAAGCGCGGGTACACGACCGACCTGTACCGCAAGCGCGTCGAGATCCTGCGCGAGCACTGCCCCGACATCGAGCTCGGCACCGACTGGATCGTCGGTTTCCCCGGCGAGACCGACGACGACTTCGCGGCGACGGAGCGCTTCCTCGCCGAGCAGCGTTTCCTCGTCAACTACGTCTTCCAGTACAGCCCGCGCCCCGACACCGCCGCCGACGCGCTCGTCGACGACGTTCCCGCGGACGTCAAGCGCGAGCGCAACAACCGTCTGCTCGCCCTCGGCGAAAGCGTCGCGCTCGCTCGCCTGCGCGAGAAGCTCGGCCTCGAAGTGCCCGTTTTTGTCGAAGAACCGCACGAAAAGCACGCCGGCGTCCTGCGTGCTCGCACGCACACGGGCATCTCGGTGTCCCTGAAGGGCGATGCGTCGCTCGCGGGCACGACGCAGCGTGTGCTCGTCGAGGACTGCACGCCGTACGGGCTCGCAGGTTCGCTGGCGAGCGAAGTCGCCAAGCGGCCGGACGAGCACTAGCGCGCGGGCACGTGGCCGAGGCCGTCGGGCTGGCGGCCGGTGGGGATGCGGCGCGTGACGGTCCAACTGTCGAGCGAGAGCTCGGTGACGAGGTCCGCGTTGGTGTTCGCGATCCACGCGACGGGCTCGGTCGGGTGCACGAAGATGCCGATCGGGACGGGACTCTGCGCGAGCTCGTGGCCGAGCAGGTTCTCCGCGGCGCGGTCGGTCGGAGTGAGCTCCATCGGGATGCGGCGCAGCTCGCGGCGCGAGCGGGCATCGAAGATCGCGAGGTCGCCGGACTGCGCGCAGCTCACCAGCACGTGGCGCCCGTCGCGCGTGAACTTGAGGCGGATCGGGAACTTGGCGCAAGGCAGCGTCGCAACGCGCTCGAGCTTCTCGGTGTCGATCACGGTCAGCGTGTCGGCGGCACGGTCGCCGACCCACAGGAACTTGCCGTCGGGCGAGACGTCGAGCGCCTCGGGGCCCTTGCCGGTCGGCACCTGCGCGAGCAACGCGCCTGTGGCGAGGTCGATCACGCTCGCGGTGTCCGAGCCCATGTTCGTCGTGTAGACGCGGCTGCGATCCGGCGCGAGGCAGAGCATGTGCGAGAGCTTGGCGCCGGTGGGGAGCACGGCGGCGACTTCGCCCGCGAGCACGTCGACCTTGAGAACCGCCTCGCTGGTCTCGCTCGTGACGAGCACGTGGCGCTCGTCGAGCCACTCGATGCCGTGCGGGCGCTTGTGGCCCAGCTCGATCTTGCGCACGAGCCTGCCGTCGCGCGTGTCGAGCACGGTCAATGTGCTGCCGGGAACCTGCTCGCCGTAGTCGCACACGACAGCCAGCTCGCCGCGGCACGCGACCTCGTGCGGTCCGGTGCCCGTCGGCGCGCGGCGCAGCTCCTGCGCACCATCGAGGTCGAACCACAACGCATCCGCGTCGGTCTTGTCGAGGATCACGAGCGTGCCGAGCGGCAACGGTTCGCGCGGGGTGGGCGCCGCGCAGGAAACTGCGAGAAACAGGGCCACGAACAGCGTGGGGCGAAGGGTGGACATGGAGAGGGTCGGCCGCGTTGCGTTGAGGGGGTGCGCGGGGGCGCGTAGGATCGAGCGGCCCCAGGAGCCGCCATTTGAGCCAGACATCCCCGCCCGTGTCGCCGCGCCGCTCGCGCGTTTACCTCGGACTGACCGTCACGGTCTACACGCTCGTCACGCTGCTGCTCCTGCTCGAGATCGTCCCGCGCGTGGTCGACATCCCGCGGCTGACGAAGGACGAGCTCGATCCGATCGCGCTCGCGTTCAAGGACGCGCGCGTGCAGCCGCATCCGTACCTCGCCTACACGAACCGTCCGGGCTTCCGGAAGGCGGCGACGGAGAAGGATCCTGTGCTCATCGAGCACAACACGCTCGGCTTCAACAGCGCCGAAGTGACGTGGAAGAAGCCCGCGGGCACGTACCGCATCGTGTGCCTCGGCGGATCGAGCACCTACGGCATCGGGCCGAGCTCGACCTGGACCAACTGGCCCGTGAAGCTGGGGGAGGAGCTCGCGGCGAAGAGTGGCAAGTCGATCGAAGTCGTCAACCTCGGCTGCCAGGGCTATTCGACCTTCGAGAGCCAGATCAACCTCGCGATCCGCGGCGTCGACCTCGAGCCCGATCTCGTGCTCGTGTACCACACGATCAACGACCTGCGCTGTGCGCTGTATCCCGGCGTCACGCACGACAACACGCACTGGCGCGCGAACTGGCCGGTCGATCGCAAGTTGCCCTCGGAGCAGTTCCTCGAGAACTTCCTCCTCTACAAGACGTGGCGCCGCTACGGCACGACTTGGGCCGAGGAGCGCATGAACCTCGGTGCCTACGTGATCGTCGACTTCGGCAAGCACGCGCCGGACGACTACGCGCAGCCCAGCGACCCCGACCTCGGCTTCGAGTCCTTCGAGCGCAACCTCGTCAACATCGTCGCGATCGCGAAGGCCCACGGCTCGGAAGTGCTGCTCGTCACGCAGGGTTGCCGCATGGGCGACTTCGACCGCTTCGGCTCGAAGGAGCTGCAGAAGCAGGGTTACGAGCGCATGACGCAGACGATCAAGGACGTCGCGGCGGAACGTGGCGTGCCGCTGTGCGACGCGCGCACCGTGCTCGAGTCGACCGCCGACCGCCAGCGCGCCGAGACCGGCGCCGACCGCATCTTCGTGCGCCCGGACAAGAAGAACGGCGAAGTGCACCTGACCGACGAGGGCTGCCTGCTGCTCGCCCAGACGCTCGCCGCGCGCATCACCGAGCTCGGCCTCATCAAGTGACTCGCAAAAACCGCGCGCCCGACGCAGGAGATTTTCCTGCGGCGGGCGCGCGTGAAGTTCGGCGCTCGAAACTCAGCCGAGCAGCGTCTTGACGATCTCGCGCTCGCCCTCGAGTTCCTTGACGGTCGCCGCGAGCTTCTCCTTCAGGAAGTCGTTGGTCTCGAGGCCCTGCACGATGCTCCAGCCGCCCTTGCCGTCGGAACGGACCGGGTAGCTGAAGATCAGGCCTTCGGGGACGCCGTAGGAACCGTCGGAGCACACGCAGGCCGAGCGGTACTCGCCGGCCGGCGTCGCGAAGTGCAGGTCGCGCACGTGGTCGATGAGCGCGTTCGCCGCCGAGGCCGCGCTCGACACGCCGCGGGCCGCGATGATCGCCGCGCCACGCTGCTGCACGGTCTTGATGAACTCGCCCTTGAGCCAGGCCTCGTCGGTGATGACCTTGGCGGCGGACTGGCCGTTGATCTTCGCGTTGTAGAAGTCGGGCACTTGCGTCGCGCTGTGGTTGCCCCAGATCAGCGCACCGCTGACGGTCGTGATCGGCACGCCGGCCTTCTGCGCGAGCTGCGCCTGCGCGCGGTTCTGGTCGAGGCGCGTCATCGCGGTGAAGCGCTCCTTCGGCACGCCCTTGGCGGCCTGCATCGCGATCCACGCGTTGGTGTTGCACGGGTTGCCGACGACGGCGACGCGCACGTTCGACGCGGCGTTCTCGGCGATCGCGCGGCCCTGGCCGACGAAGATCGCGCCGTTGTCCTTGAGCAGGTCGTTGCGCTCCATGCCCGGACCGCGCGGCTTCGCGCCGACGAGGCAGGCCCAGTTGACGTCCTTGAAGCCTTCCTTGGGATCGCTCGTGAGCACCATCCCCGCGAGCAGCGGGAAGGCGCAGTCGTCGAGCTCCATCGCGACTCCCTTGAGGGCCGCCATGGCCTTCTCGTGGGGGATCTCGATCATGTGGAGGATCACGGGCTGGTCGGGTCCGAACATCTGGCCCGAGGCGATGCGGGGGAGCAGCGCGTAGCCGATCTGGCCGGCCGCGCCAGTGACGGCGACTCGAATGGGAGCCTTGGTCATGGGGTGTCTCTGTGGGGTTGGCTGGAGCAGGGAGGAACCCGTAGTTTGCCGCGCGCGGGGGTCCGGTTGCAGGGGGAGCCCCACAAAACGCCCCGCCTTGGGGGTCCAAGGCCGTAGTGGGGGTGCGTGGCCTGCACGTCGAAGGACTCGAAACCGAAGGGTTCGGCGCTAAGGTTGAACCTCGAACCGCCCGTGGACCGATCCAGTCGCTTGGATCGTGCCCCGCTGCGGCCCAAAGTGACCTCGGCCCCAACCCCGGGTACGACGATGACCGACATGGCGACCCTGTCCTTGAGCGAGCAGAGCCTGCGCGAGATCCTCGTGGACCTCGCGAAAGAGGCGCAGCTGCGTCGTTTCGAGGTCGCGCCCAATCCGGCGGTCGGCGCGGCGGTCATCTCGGGCGGGCAGGTGATCGCGCGCGGCTTCCACGAGTTCTGGGGCGGCCCGCACGCCGAGGTCGAGGCGCTGCGCAACGCGGCGGCGACCGGCATTCCGGCTTCGGCCTGGGACGCGCTCGTCGTCACGCTCGAGCCTTGCTCCACGACCGGCAAGACACCGCCCTGCACCGACGCGATCCTCGCCAGTGGAATTCGGCGAGTGATCGTCGGCTCGCTCGATCCCGATCCGCGCCACCGTGGCGCCGGCCTGCGCCAGCTGCAGGAGGCCGGACTCGAGGTCGAGTTCGTCCCGCGCGCCAGCGAGATCGACCGCGTCGCTCCGCACTTCCTGCGTTGGGTCGACATCGACCGCATCCGCCGCCCGCGCCCGTGGACGATCGCGAAGTGGGCGCAGACGCGCACGGGCCAGCTCTCGCCCCCGCCGAACGTAGGGGAGGGACGCTGGATCAGCGGTCCGGAGTCGCTCAAGGAAGTGCACGTGCTGCGGGGCCGCGTCGACGCGATCGTCACCGGCGTCACGACCGTGCTGTACGACAACCCACGCTTCACGGTGCGGCCTCCGGGCAATCCGGCGAAGCCGCCGCTGCGAGTGATCCTCGACAGTTACCTGCGCACGCCGACCGACGGTCGCCTGCTCGAGGCGCCCGGTGAGGGCGAGGGTGCAGGTGCGCTGCACGTGCTCTGCCAAGCCGGCGCCAACGCGGCGCGGCACGTCGCGCTCGAACGCGCGGGCGTGAAGGTCACGGGCCTGCGTTCGAGCGAAGAAGACCACGTCGCGCTGCGCGACGTGCAGGAATGGCTGTGGACGCAAGGTGTGCGGCGCGTGCTGCTCGAGGCCGGCCCGCAGTTGCTCACGCGGTATCTCGAGGCGGGCTTCGTCGACCAGATCCGCGTCTACACGGGCCCCGTGTCCGGCGGCGAGGGCCCGTCGATGGCGCCGTGGTTCGGGAAGCTGCGCATGGCCGAGCGGCTCGACCGCGAGGTCGGCGGCGACGCGGTGCTCGAGAGCTTCGTGCTCGGCGCGAGCTGACGCACACGCGGCCTCGACGTCGGGCGCCTCCGTGAGCCTCGCCACGGAGATTCCTGCGGGTCGAGGCGTCGTGGCGTCACGCGGCAAGCGCGAGCGCTGGACGCGTCGCCATGCGGGTGCGCCCAAATGCGACATCGAAGGAATGGCCTTCCTTCCTGCGCGGTTTGAATCGTGGATAACGCGTGACGCGCCTGCAACCTCACGCCTAGGAGATTGCATTCGGGGTACGGTCAGGGGTCGAGCGAGCGCCCGGCGGAAAGTCCGCAGACGGCCAGCTCGCTGGCTCTTCCAACGCATCAACCTCCAGCAATCCTTCCAGAGAGTCCTACCGATGATCTCCCGGTTCCTTCCCGCCGTCCTGACGGCCCTCACCCTCTCGACGGCCGCCGTCGCCCAGAACCAAGGCCCCTTCTGCGATGAAGGTGGCGTGTGGACCACGGCCTGTCAGGGCGCGACGTCCTCGATCACCGTCACGCTCAACGCCTACGACCCCGATGGCGATCCGCTGACGTACCAGTGGGCCGCGTGCCCGGGCTCGTTCCTCACCGACCCTACCTCGGCCGTGACGGACGTCGTGCTCGACACGTCGAGCTCCTGCGACGTGTTCTGCGGCGTGCGCCTGCGTGTCACCGATCCCTCGGGTGAGCACTACACCTGCCGCCTCTACGTGCAGGTCGTCCCCGGGGACGAAGGCTGCTCTCAGGGCTACTGGAAGAACAAGCTCTTCGCCTGGGACGACACGGGTTACAGCCCCAACGACGACTTCGACGAAACCTTCGGCGTCAATGCCTTCTCGCCGAACCTCAAGCTGAAGTCCGCGATCGCCCTCAACGGCGGTGGCCTGAAGAAGCTCGCGCGCCACGGCGTCGCGGCGCTGCTCAACGCGGCCGATCCCGACGTGGCCTACGCGCTCGCGCCGAACGAGGTCATCGCGCTGGTCGCCAACGCGATCAACACGTGCCAGTACGAGCCGCTCGCGTCGCAGCTCGAGCAGTACAACGACGGCGAAGGTGGTTGCCCCAACAGCGGCAATGGCGGCGGTTGCGGCGGCGGCTGGGGCGGCGGCGGCCACGGGGGTGGCCACGGTGGTGGTTGGGGCGGCGGCTGGTGGGGCGGTGGTTCGGGCGGTGGCCACCACGGCAACGGCTTCTGCGGCAGCTTCGGTTCGATGTGGAGCTGGCTGAACTGCCACTACCACTGGTGGAACTGAGATTCACCGGTGACCGGAGCGCGAAACGCTTTCCGGCAACTGGAGCGGGGCGGCGGCTCGAACGGGCCGCCGCCCTCGTTTCGTGCGCTGCAAGCGAGCACCGGAGAGGGACCGATCCAGAGCCACATCAGGATTCTGGACAGGAAGTTGTATTTGGGGGTAGGATCGTGGAGTCCGGAACCAAAGTTCCGGTCAGGAAGGAACGCTTCCTGACCTTCTTCTCAATCCTCCCGAAGATTCCTGCCCATGTTCACCAAGACCCTTCGCCTCGCCGCCGCTGCCACCGTGCTCGCCGGTGCCGCCCTCGCCCAGAACAACCCGCCCTTCTGCGATGAAGGCGGCGTGTGGATCGCCCCCTGCCAGGGCGCCACGACCTCGATCACGGTCGTGCTCAACTCCTACGACCCCGATGGAGATCCGCTGACCTACCAGTGGAACGCGTGCCCGGGTTCGTTCATCACCGACCCGACCTCGGCCGTCACGGACGTCGTGCTCGACACCTCGAGCTCCTGCGACGTGTTCTGCGGCGTGCGCCTGCGCGTCACGGACCCCGAAGGCCTGCACTACACCTGCCGCCTCTACGTGCAGGTGACGCCGGGCACTCAGGGCTGCACCCCGGGTTACTGGAAGAACCACGAGGAAGCGTGGCACGACTCGGGCTTCAACCCGACGGACGACTTCGACACCGTCTTCGGCGTCGACGCCTTCACGCCCGACATCACCCTGATGCAGGCGCTCAACCTCGGCGGCGGCAAGCTCAACAAGCTCGCCCGTCACGGCGTCGCGGCGCTGCTCAACGGCGGCGACATGGACGTCAGCTACGGTCTCGCGGCCGGCGAAGTCATCGACCTCGTCCACGACGCGATCGTGAACGGCGCCTACGAGCCGCTCGCCACGAACCTCGACACCATGAACAACGGCGAGGGTGGCTGCCCGCAGAGCGCGACGAACTACTAGCGCTCGGCCGGTGACGGCATGGGGCGGGCGGTGGGGAGTTACTTCCCTCCGCCCGCCTTCTTCGTGTCCTCGTCCTCGGCGATCTTCGGGTAGGTCTCCCGCGCGCGCTTCCCGGCCGGCGTGTCACCGAATTTGCGCAGCAGGTTGCGGACCTTCGCTTCGGCCTTCTTCGGTTCCTTCTTCTCCAGCTCGACCAGCTCCAGCCAGAGCTTCTCGGCCTCGAGCTCGCGCTTGTAGGCCGCGACGGCGTCCTTGGTCGCCTTGTCCTTCTCGAGCGCGAGGATCTCCTTGGCGAGCTCCTTCTCGAGCGGCGTTCCGACGAGCGAGGCCTGCAGCTCGACGAGGATCTTGTAGCCGAGCGCGACGTTGCCTTCCGCGATGCGCTTGCGGGCCGCGCCGCGCAGCTTCTCGAGCTCCCCGGCCGCAAACTCCTGCTGGTCGAGGGCGTGCACCGAGTGCTTGGTCTTCGACGTGATGCCGAGCAGCTTCGACCAGGTCGCGTAGGCCGCGGCCCACTGCGACTTCTCGATCTCCTGATCGCCGCGCTTCTTGAGCGCGAGCACCTCGACGAGCTGCTCCTCCTTCAGCCCCTCGCCGGCCTTCACCTGCTCCTCGCGCGTCGTGCGCAGGACTTCCTCCATGTTCGGCGCCTGCCCCGTTTGCCAGACCTGCGCCACCGTGCGGTCGGGTCGCATCAGGATCACCGCCGGCGTCTTGAGCTCGCCCTCGACGTTGTGCTCCTTGTAGGCGGAGTCGAACAGCTTCTGGTGCGCCATGCAGGTCTCGGCGCGGTACCACGAGCACACCTGGACCTTGGTCTTCTCTCCGCCGCGCTCGATCTCGATCGGAGAGGTCGCGTGCGAGCCCGTGGCGCCGATGGCGAGCACGATCGAAGGCGCGAGCGCCGCGAGCTCGGCACTCGCGAACAGGCCGTCGCGGAAGGCGCGGATGTCGTCGTGCGGCGCGGCCGGATCCTCGTGGAAGGCGAAGATCAGCGCGGGCACGTTGCGGTCGCTCGCGCGCTGCAGGGCCTGGTCGTAGTCGCCGAAGAACGGAACGAGCGGCTTGGGCTGGGCCTGCGGCGGCTTCTTGCCTTGCGCGAACTCTGCAGGCGCGGGCGCGGGCTGGAACGGCGTCGCTCCGAGCGCCAAGATGCCCACGGAGAGCGCCACCATCGACGTCTTGAAGAGCAGCATGGGTGCAGTGTCTCCCCGCGATGGCGCGGGGCGCAAGCACCGGGACCGGAACGGTGGTCGGAGGGCCCGCGCGGACGGGCGGGTGCCGAGTCGCGTCTGGACGGCGCGCGGGGCGCT
>JABWBL010000421.1 GCA_013360535.1 Planctomycetaceae bacterium | reverse complement strand
CCCGACCTTCGCCGCCTCGCTCGCGCCGCGGCTGCGCTGGTCGACGGCGCCGCCGTAGGCCGCGAAGCAGTCGTGAAGACCCGGATCCATCGGCCGGTTGAGCAGCACGATCTTCCCGCGCGCCTCGGCCGCGCGCGTGCGCAGCTCGTCGAAGTTCGTCACGACGAGCACCTCGGCGCTCACACCGCCCGGCGGGGTCGCGACACTGCCTCCGAGCGCGAGAATCGGGAACTTCCCACGCGGTGCACCGCCCGCGTCCAGTTCGAGCAGGCTCTCGAGCTCGCCACGCTCCCAGCGCGGCACCATCACGGGCTCGAGCTTCACCTCGAGGCCCGCGTCCCGCATCGCCTGCGCCGCCCACTGCACGGCCTTCTCGGCGCCGACGCTGCCCGACAGGCGCTTGGGGGCCTGCGTGCAAAGACCGCTCAAGAGCTGCCAGGACTGGCCGCGCGCCAGCGCTTCGGTGAGCAGCCGATCGACGTCGGGCCGGAAGCGCTCGAGGTCGAGCCGCGCCGCCGGACGCTGCGCCGGAGCCGCTTCGTGCGCCACGTCCACGAGCTCCACCTCACGCACCTCCTCCGTCCTGCAGGCAGCCACGGCGAGTGCGAGGACCATTCCACCCAAGGTTCGTGCGGTGAGCATGGCGCGAGATCCTACAATCCGCGCCCACGCCGCCCCCGATGAGCCTGCCCGTCCTGATCCTGTTCGAAGACCCGCACCTGCTCGTGGTGCACAAGCCCTCCGGCCTCCTGTCGGTGCCGACGCCGGGCGCAGAAGGCCCGACCGTGCTCGACGCGATGCGGGAGCAGGGCCGCAAGGTGTTCCCCGTGCACCGCCTCGATCGCGAGGTCTCGGGCGTGCTGCTGCTCGCGCGCGACGCGGAAACTCGCACGGCGCTCGAAGGGCTGTTCCGCGAGCGCGCGCTGCGCAAGCTCTACTGGGCGCTCGCGTTGAACGGGCCGGACCGCGACGAAGGTGCGATCACGTTCCCGATCCTCGAAGAGGGCGCGCAGGCGCGGGTCTCCGCGCTCGGCAAGCCGTCGCGCACGCTGTACCGCGTCAACGCGCGCAACGCCGGCGTCGCGGAGCTCGAGATCGAGCTCGTCACCGGGCGCTACAACCAGATCCGCCTGCACTTCGCGCACTCGGGCTGGCCGCTGGTGGGCGACCGCAAGTACGGGAAATTCCGCGAGGATCCGTTCCGTTTCCAGCGCGTCGCGCTGCACGCGCACGCGCTCGAGCTGCCGCATCCGATCACGGGCGAGCCGCTGGTCGTCGAGGCTCCGCTGCCTCCGGATCTCGCCGAGCTGCGCGAGCTCGCGCTCGCGCCGAAACGGCGCACCAAACGCGCCGAACCGGGTAGTCGGGACCGTCGTCCTCCGCGTCGCGGCGGGAACGGGTAGCTCGTCAGCGTTTCGCCGCTGCGGGCTCGATCGGTTCCGGGCCGGCGACACGCCACTTCGACGCGTCGTCGCAGCTCATGTCGAAGCCGCGCGGGCCCTTGACGACGCGGCCGCGCACCCACAGGTAGTTCTGCACGAACTCCTCGTCATCGCGCTGGTCGAGCTTCAGCTTCTCGAAGCTGCCGACGTGCTCGCGCGCGAATTTCGCGCGGAATGCCGGCAACTTGTCGCCGGTGCGGAACAGCACGGTCACGCTGCCGTCGTCCTCGCGGAAGATGCGCTGGATCGTGCCGAAGATCTCGACGTCCTCACCCTTCGCGGAGGTCTCGAGCACGCGCTCGAGCTCGTGCGGCATGTCCGCCGCCGCGACGTGCGCCGCATCCTTCTTCACTGCCGCGCGGTAGCCGTCGATCGCGGTCGCCCGCGCGTCCCACCACGGCAGCAGCCGCTCGTAGGGCCGCCGCGCACTCGGCGCGCCTTCGGTCGTGGGCACGTTGGTCTTGGGATCCCAGATGCCCTTCTGCGCCTTGCGCGCGCGCGCCTGCGCGTCGACGAAGGCCTGATGGCAGACGAGATCGTTGCCGTACTTGTTGAAGTAGGGGCTCTTGCCGAGCTCGACGAGCAGCAGGTTGAAGTTGCGCCCATCGGGCAGGATCAGGTGGCACAGGAGCCGACCGTAGACGTCGCGCTCCTCCATGCCGTTCGCAAACAGCAGGCCGACCTTCGGCTTCTGGCCGGGCTCGGCCAGATCGGCGAAGAACTTCGCCGCCCACTGCGCGCAGTCCTCGCCGAAGACCGTCGAGGGCTTCGTCGGGTCGTTCGAGTTGGTCGCCAGCTTCTCCTCGGTGTCGACGCAGTTCAGGCGCAGCTTCTCGAGCTTGCCCGCGCGCAGGATGTGCACCGTGTCGCCGTCGACGACCTTCTCGACCTCGAACTGCTCCTTGGGCGGGGCGAGCTTCCAGCCGGGCTGCTCGAGCGCAGCTTTCGCCGGTGTGGCGGGGGCGGCCTGGGGCGCCGCGCGGGCGACATCCAGAGGGCACAGCAGGCCGGCGACGGCCAGCAGGGCGGGGAGCAGGGACGAACGGGCCGGGAGAGGGAGGTTTCGCATGGCAGGGATCCGGGCGCCCATCTTGGCCGCACGGGGGCCTGCGCGTCTCGCGCCCTTTATCGAAAACGCGCGGGCCGTACGATCTCCGAACCATGACCGAGCCCGTGCCCCCCGATTTCCCCCTCGAGGCTGGTCCCGAGCGCCCCGCCGGCGGCGTCATCCTGCGCGGCACCCCCGTCGCGCCCGGCCTCGCGGTGGGATCGATCCACCGCAAGGACTACGAGCTCGACAACGCCTCGCTCGACCGCATCCCGCGCGAGGCCGTCGAAGGCGAGCTCAACCGCTTCCACACGGCGCTGGTCGACGCGCGCGCCCAGCTCGCCGACCTGAAGGAGAAGCTCGTCGGCAAGGTGCCCGTCGAGGACGCGCGCATCCTCGACGTGCACGTCGCGTACCTGAAGGACTCGGTGTTCCACTCGGACGTGGAGAACCTGATCCTCAACGAGCGCCTGTGCCTCGAGGCCGCGATCGCCAAGGTGATCGGCGACTTCGACCGCATCTTCAAGCTGGTGCAGAACGAGACGCTGCGCGAGCGTGCCGTCGACCTGCGCGACGTCGGCATCCGCGTGCTGCGGCATCTGGAGAAGAATCGCTCCGCGACCGTGGAGCGTCCCGAGCGGCCGAAGGACTACGTCCTCGCCGCCAAGGAACTCTCGATCGTCGACATGTTCAACCTCGCGGGCGAGCACGTGCTCGGCATCCTGACCGAGGCCGGTTCGCTCACCAGCCACGCGGCGATCCTCGCGCGTTCGATGCGCATCCCGACGCTGACGGCGGTACCCGGGCTGCTCGAGGCCGTGAACGAGGGCGATTTCGTGATCCTCGACGCGAGCGAAGGGCTCGCGCGCATCAACCCCGACGAGGTCGTGCGTGCGCAGTACCGCGAGCCCGCGGCCGAGGCTCCCGCGCCCGAAGCGGGCGACGGCTGGTCGGCCAGCGAGGCGCGCACGGAAGACGGCGTCGAGATCCGCCTGTTCGCGTCCTGCGGCAACCTGCCCGAGGTGCAGGCGGCGCGTGCGCAAGGTGTCGAGGCGATCGGCGTCTACCGCACGGAGCTGCTGTTCCTCGTCGACCGCGAGCCGCCGACGGCGGACGCGCTCCACCAGCACTACCTCGCGGTCGTCAACGCGGCGGGCGTGCCCGTGACGTTCCGCCTGCTGCACGCGGACTCCGGCATGGGCCTCGCGTACCTGCACGAGTCGCGCGAGCCGAACCCGGCGCTCGGTCGCTCCGGAATGCGTGCGCTGCTCTCGCGGGAGCTCGTGCTGCGCCGCCAGCTCGCCGCG
>JABWBL010000420.1 GCA_013360535.1 Planctomycetaceae bacterium | reverse complement strand
CTGCGACGTGACCATCTGCAGCTGCGAGTCGAGATGGAACGAGCCGTCGCGCGTGTAGCCGGTCGTGCCGTCCGGCATCGTGACCTGGAAGAACCCGTCGCCCATGATCGCGACGTCGAGTTCGCGGTTCGTGCCTTCCATGACGCCGGGCGTGAACACGCGGGTCGTCGACACCGCGCGCACGCCGGAGCCGATCTCGAGTCCGGTCGGACTCTGGACGCCGATCGACGAGTCGCCGGGCTTCTGCAGGTTCACGTACAGTAGGTCCTGGAAGTTCACGCGGCTGCGCTTGAACCCGGACGTGTTGACGTTGGCGATGTTGTTCGAGATGACGTCGACCGTCATCTGCTGGCCCTTCATGCCCGTCGCCGCCGTGTACAGAGCCTTCATCATCGTTGGGTACTCCTGACTCGTGTTCCGTTCGCGTCTCGATGTCGTTGCGTGTCGTGGTGCCGTGCGTCGCGGCGCGTCAGCCGCGCGGGTTCGTCGCTTCCTGGCGGACGCGGTCGATGCTGGTCAGCGCCTTCTGCGCCGCTTCGAACGCGCGGAAGCCGGCGATCATGCGGACCATCTCGTCGATGACGTTGACGTTCGCGCGCTCGAGGTAGCCCTGCTGGACCGTCGACGTCCCGGCGTCGCGCGGATCGCTGCCGGCGTCCTCGCGGAAGCGCCCGTCGCGATCGGCGACGAGCTTGCGGACGTTGCCGAACTCGACGAGCTTCAGCCGGCCGACCTCGGCGTTGTTCTGGATGATCGAGCCGCTGGCCTGGACCGAGATCGGTCCTTGCGTCGGATCGACCTGGATGGGACCGCCCTGACCGAGCACGCGCGCGCCGTCGGCCGCGACCAGGAAACCTTCGGCGTTCGTGTTGAACGCACCGTTGCGCGTGTAGCGCGTGCCCTGCGGGGTCTCGAGCGCGAAGAACGCGGGGCCCGAGATCGCGAGGTCGTTCGGCGAGTCGGTCGGCTTGAGTTCACCCTGCGTGAAGTCGACGTCCTCGGCGAGGTCCGGCAGCGTCATGCCGGACGCCTTGCGCAGCGAGTTCGAGAACGCATCGGCCGTCGCGACACGGCGGCGGTAGCCGGTCGTGTCCGCGTTGGCGATGTTCTGCGCACGCACGTCGTGCATGCGGCTCAGGACGTCGAGCGCCGCCGCTGCATGAAGTGATCCGCTGTCCATGACGATCTCCTGAGGGTCCGGTCTTCCATGGCGAACCCGGTGCCAATCGCCGTCGAAATCGGGGGGACGCATCCGAAGCGGCGCGCAGTTCGGTGGTTAGAGTGGCCGCCCACGTGCTCGTTCGCGGCCGGACCGGGCTGCGACGCAGGAAAGGATTTCCGCCCGGGCCCTGCCGGTCGGAAGCGATTGCCGCGCGGGCGGCGGAGGTCCCATGGGTTTCATCGCGGTCCTGGGGAGTGGTCTGCTCGCGCTGGTGGCGTCGGATCCGGCCGGCGTCGGGGATGCCTACTACCCGGGCTACGGCAACGCCGGCATCGACGTGCTGAGTTACGAACTCGATCTGACGATCGAGCCGTCGGCGAACGCGCTGAAGGGCGTCGCCGCGATCCGCATGCGCGCGACGAGCGACCTGTCGCTGTTCCATCTCGATCTGGTCGGCCTCGACGTCGATGCGATCGAGGTCGGCGGCGAAGCGGCGACGTTCGATCGCGACGGCCGCGAGCTGCGGATCACGCCTGCGCGCGCGATCGCCGCCGATTCCGAGGTCGACGTCCTCGTCCGGTATCACGGCGAGCCGGAGGTCGTGCCGGATCCCGCGGTGCCGGTGGAGGGCGTCGGCTGGTTCTGGAACGGCGATGCGATCTGGGTGATGTCGGAGCCCGGCGGCTCGGCGGGGTTCTTCCCGTGCAACGACCATCCGCTCGACAAGGCGCTCTTCAGCTTCCGCGTGCGCGTGCCCAGGCCGCTGCAGGCGGTCGCGAACGGCAAGCTCGTCGAGCTGCTCGAGGAGGAAGACGCGCGGACCTACGTGTGGAGCGCGCGCGATCCGATGGCGACGTACCTCGTGACGATCGCGATCGCGGAGTTCGACTCGGAGACGTGGACGAGCCCGAGCGGCCTCGAGATCACCAACTGGTTCACCAAGAAGTCGCGCGAGAGCTCGCGCAAGGCGTTCCAGAAGACCGACGAGATCCTCGAGTACTTCTCGAGCGCCTTCGGGCCCTATCCGTTCGAGATCGCGGGCAACATCCTGACCAACGCGCGCGTGCCCGGTGCGCTCGAGACGCAGACCAAGCCCGTGTACGGCGCCGGCACCGGCACGGAAGAGGTCATCGCGCACGAGCTCGCCCACCAGTGGTTCGGCAACGCGGTGTGCGTCGAGGACTGGAACGACATCTGGATCAACGAGGGCGTCGCGGAATACGCGGCGTGGATGTACCTCGAGTCGCAGGAGGGCGCCGAGGCCTTCGCGAAGAAGCTGAAGGAGACCTACGCGATGGCGCGCGCGATGAAGGCGACGCCGCCGGGCCACATGACGGTGCGACAGATGTTCGGCGCCGCCGTGTACTTGCGCGGGCCGTTCGCGCTTCACTTCCTGCGGCGCCAGCTGGGCGACGAGCGTTTCCTCGCCCTGATGAGGCGCTGGATGAGCGACCACCTGCACGGCAACGCGAGCCTCGAGGACTTCCTCGCGCTCGTCGACGAACTCGGTGGCAAGGACGCGCGCGCCGCGCTCGATCCTTGGCTCTTCGACGAGTCGATGCCGTCCGTCGCCGAATGGGACGCCTACGTCGAGGAGCGCCGCAAGGATCAGGAAGCCCGCCGCGCGCTGCGCGAGGCCGAACGCGCCGAGCGCGAAGCGCTGCGCAAGGCCCAGCAGGCCGAGGAAGACGCGAAGAAGAACACGCCCAAGCCCGAAGAACCCGCGAAGGACGGCGCCAGCGGCGAGAGCAAGCCCGACAAGCCGTCCGACGGCCGCTGAGCGCTACTCGCGCACGGGCTCGGAGTCGTCGAGCTCGCCGAAGCGCGTCTGCGTGTCGTCGCGGCGCTGGTCGTGGGGCGGGCCGCCGATGCCGAAGTCGCGCGGCGCGAGCTTCGAGCCCAGCGCGCGCATCATCATGTGCCAGGCGCGCGCGTCGCGGCTCTCGAGCGGCACGCGCGTGAAGACCCGCTCGATCGACTCCTCGATGTCCTGCTTCGCGGCGAGCGAACGCGCGACCTTCTCGCCCATCACGGCCTTCAGGTGCTCGCGCAGGAAACGCAGCTGGCGCTCGCTCGCCATGCGCGGCCCGCGCTCGCGCTTGTGCACGGCGTCGCCGGTGTAGAGCGTGAACAGCACGATGCTCGCCGCCGTCGCGAGGTTGAGCGACTGGTGCTCGGCGCTGGTCGGCAGGAACGCGATTTCCTTGCAGGCATCGGTCTCTTCCGCCGTCAGTCCGTCGGCCTCCGAGCCGAACACGAACGCGACCACGTGGCCCTCGTCGTCGCACAGCCCGCGGTATTCGGCGGCGCGCTCGCGCCAGTCGACGCGCAGGCGCCCGTCGCGTGGCCGCGCGGTGAAGCCGACGGAGTGCGTCACGTCGGCGAGCGCTTCCGCGAGTGTCGGCACGACGCGGATGCGCTCGCGCACCTTCTCGACTCCGTGCGCCATCATCGTGAAGTCGGGGTGCACCAGCATCGAGCGCCGCTGGGGCGCGACGAGCACGAGCTCGCAGGGCCCGAAGTTGGCGACGGCGCGCATCACCGAGCCGACGTTGCGCGGCCCTTGCGTGCGGACGAGGACGACGCGCTTCATGCGCGGATCGCGGCGAGCTGCGCCGGGTCGGGATTGCCGCCGGAGATGACGC
>JABWBL010000419.1 GCA_013360535.1 Planctomycetaceae bacterium | reverse complement strand
CCGTGCAGGTGCAGCTCGAGCGACGGAGCGGAAGCGGCCGCGGCGAGGAAGGCCTCGACGAGCACGTGGGTGCCCGCGGTGCGCGAGAGTGCGGCGATGCAGCCGATGCGCAGCGAGGAACTCTCCACACGCGGCAGCGCGGGCAGCTCTGCGCCGGGCAGGGCGAGCTTGTCGAGCACGACCTTGTCGTCGGGAAGCCCGAACGTGCGCTGGAACTCGCCCCGCGCGAACTCCGACGGCACGAGCACGAGATCGACGTGCTTGAGCCGCGCGCCGAAACGCTCGAGCCGCCGCTGGATCGGGTCGCCGACGGTCGCTTCGACCTGCTCCTGCACTTTCCAGCGCGCCTCGCGCAGAGCGTGCGTGACGGCGTGGATCGCGGCGCGCGGGCGACGGGCGGGCACACCGCCCGTGACGGCGAAACGCGCACCGTAGTGGCGTCGGTAGAGCTGGGCGAAGCTCTCGTTGCGCGGTCGCAACCTGTCGATCACGGCCTGCTCGTCGGCCACGAGGCGCGTCCATTCGGTTCCGTGGACACACGGCCCGCACTTGGCGAGGTCGATCCGCTCGCAGGGCTGGTCGTCGGTACGGCAGCGCCGCGTCCCGATCGCGCACACGGGCCAGAAGTCGTGCGCCGTCAGCACGGTCTTGATCTTGAGCGAGTGCGTGATGTCGATCAGGCCGAGCCCGAGGTGCTGGAGCGAGTGGAAGTGGACGACGTCGGCGCGCGTCTCGCCGAGGAACTCGCGGAACTGCTGCTCGACGGCGTGGTGGATGTAGGAGCGCTCGAGCGGCTCCCACTCCAGCCCGAGCCGGTTCATGTGCCGGATCGTGACGTTGCCGCGGCGCTCGACCCACGAGAAGCCCTCGGGCAGCGACGGGTCGGCGGCGCGCGTGAAGATCGCGGGCCAGTGCCGCTCGGACTGCTTCGTGGCGAGCTCCCAGATGTAGTGGGCGTTGGCGCTCGCCGAACGCGGAGGCAGTTCGTTGGTGACGTGCAGGATGCGCATGGAGAGTGGGCGAAAACTCTAGTGGCAGAAGCCGGGCGAGCGCCACTCGGCGACCGACTCGGGCCCGAAGCTGCCCCCCATCACGCGCGTCTGGATCACGACCGACACAATCCCGTTGTCGCCCTCGGGCAGGTCGAGCGAGAACGGCACGGCGGGAGCGCCTCCGCTGGCCCGGACCGCGGCCTGACCGAGCGACTTGCCCGTCCCGTCGCGCACCTCGATCGCGAACTCGACCGACAGCGTCGGGTCGCCGATCACGGCCACATCCGTGCGGAAATGGCGGCGCGTGCGCACGTTGAGGTCGTGGTAGGCGAGCTCCGCGACGGAGCCGGGAGGCGGCGGGCCGAGCGTGAAGTCGTTGCGATTGGTCGCGCGGTGGCGATCCTGCGAGATGCCGCGCAACGTCGTCGACGCGGCGGACTCGGCGCTCGCGCAGAACAGGCGGATGACGTCCGCACCACGCGCCACGCCCTCGAGCGTGTACCCGGCGAGCTGCATCGCGCCCGCGCACTCCTGCACGAACACGCCCTGCAGGCCCGGATCCCAGCCCGCTTCCTCCATCGTGAGCTCGCGCGCCTCGCCAGCGGGACGGCTCTGCTCGGGGCGGTCCACGCTGAGCGACTGCTGCAGGCCCGCGCCCTGCGGCTCGTCGAGGCCGAGGAACCGCGCGAGCTCGGCCGCGACATTCGCAGGCTCGAGCGCCATGCGTTCCTGCCGAACCTCGATCCAGCGCTCGCCCAGCCGGGCGCGCGTCTCGTGCCAGGCGCTCACGGTCGTCGCCCAGCTCCGGCAGTGGTACCAGAACGGCACCTGCGGGAACTTCGACACGCGCGAGAGCACGTTCTCGATGCCGCGCCGCTGGCAGTAGATGAAGCGCGCGTTGGGGAACATCTCGAGCAGGAGCGGCGCCGCGCGGATCGCGGGAGCACCCTCGAAGTCATCGGGCGACTTGTCGGCCCAGCGACCGCTCGGGCAGTGCTGCGCGAAGAAGGCCGCGAAGTAGTTGCGGACGTGGAGCTTCAGTCCGGCGGCGTCGAGCGACTGGATCAGGTAGCTGCCGCCCGCGGACGGGTAGTTCGTCACCACGCGGTCGACGGCGGAGAGCAGCACCTGCAGGAGCGTCGTCACGTGCCCTTCGTCGTGCCCTGGGATGCCCGCACCGCGGGTCAAGGCCTGCCCGATCGCGCTCGTGCCCGAACGCACGCTGCCGAGCACGAAGATCGGCTCGGACAGGTTGGGGGCGAAGGCCGCCGGTCGCAGAATTTCGGCCAGATTGGAGGGGGGCGGTTGGGTCATCGGCGCAATGCTTGGGGCCCCAAGGGTACCGGACTCTGGCGGCCCCGGGCGAGCCCCCGACGAGAACCGCGCGCGGACCGGAAGGAATTTCCAGCCCGCGCGCGGTGGGACGAACGGCCGGCGCCTAGGTGCGCGAGGCCTCGAAGATCGACTGGATCGCGTCGTCGAGCGCCGCGTTGAAGTCGGCGTCGGACTGCTGCGCGCTCAGGCCCTCGGTCAGCGCGCGGCTGAAGCTCGCGATCATGCCGGGGTTGCGGGCGAGCTTCTGGTTCGAGCGCGCGCGCGTGTAGCCGCCCGACAGCGCGACGACGCGCACGACGTTGGGGTGCGCGATCAGGCGCTCGTAGAAGCCGTCGATCTCGGGCAGGGTCAGCTTGAGCATCACGAGCTCGGAGCCGTCGAGCTCGTCGAGCGCCGCCAGCAGCGAATCCTCGAGCAGGCCCTCGGCCTCGACCTTGTCCGGGCAGTCGATGTCGACTTCCGGCTCGATGATCGGCACGAGGCCGGCCTCGATGATGCGCTTGCCGACCGCGAGCTGCTGCTCGACGACCTTCGCGATGCCGCCGGCGTTCGCCTGCTTGATCACCGAACGCATCTTCGTGCCGAAGACCTCGTTCTTGCGGGCACGCTCGAGCAGCTTGTCGAGCTCGGGCATGTCCTTCATCAGCTGGCAGCCCTCGGCCTCGGCCGCGAGGCCCTTGTCGACCTTGAGGAACGGCACGACGCGCTTTTCCTGCCACAGGTACTGCGCCGAGCCCTTGCCGCCGATCTGGCGGTCCATCGTGTTCTCGAACAGGATCGCGCCGAGGATGCGGTCGCCGTTGAAGGCGGGCGACGTGACGATGCGCGTGCGCATCTCGTGCACCTTCGTGTACATCGCCTCCTCGCCCGAGTACGCGCTCTCCGGAACGCCGTAGAGCTTGAGCGCCTTGGGCGTGCTGCCGCCCGACTGGTCGAGCGCGGCGAGGAAGCCATCCTGGGAGAGAACCTTGGTCAGTTGCTGTTCGAATGCCATCGGAGCGCTTTGGGGTTGCGGCCTGCGGAACGGTAGGGCGAGCAGTCTCCCCGATGAGGCTCGAGCCTTCAACCGCGAGCCCGCGCGCTGCGCACCCGGACGTAGCTCGAAGGCCGGGACAAGCGCTCTTCAAGCGTCGGCAAAGCCCGGTCCGGCACGCTGCGCCGACCGCACGGGCGCCCTAGCCTCGCGCGGATGAACCTCGGGCCCGTCGAAGCGCTCCCCCACCGCACCCTCGTCTCCCTCTCCGGCCGTCTCGATACGGTCGGCGTCGAGGCTGTCGAGACCAGCTTCAATGCCGCCGTCGTCGCGCGCCGTGTCGACGCGATCGTCGACCTCTCCGGCGTCGAGTTCCTGAGTTCGATGGGCGTGCGCATGCTGCTCACCGCGGCCAAGGCGCTGCAGCGTGCGGGAGCGCGGCTCGTGCTGGCCGCGCCGGGGCCGCTGGTCGATGGCGCGCTGAGGCACAGCTCGCTCTCGCAGGTGATC
>JABWBL010000418.1 GCA_013360535.1 Planctomycetaceae bacterium | reverse complement strand
CTCGCGGCCTGCGGCGCACGACCGAGCGCGAGCTCGCACTGGCCGCGGCGAAAGGCGCACTCCGCGCGGAACTCGAAGCGCTCGTTGCGTTCGAGCTCGGCATACAGGTCGCGCGCGGGCTCGCGCTGGCCGAGCTCGAACAGTGCCGTCGCGAGGCGATAGCGCGCGAGCTCCGCCTTGGCGTGGCGCGGGAAGGCCTCGAGGAACGAGCGCGCCTCGCGCGCCGCGAGCTCCCACTCGCGCTCCTCGCACAGGCCGACGAGGAAGCCGTAACGCTCGTCGGGACCCTCGCCCTGGGCCGGGGCAGGGGCCGCGAGCAGGGTCGCGAGGAGGAGCAGGGCGAGGGCGGATCGGGGAGCGGTCACGGCGTTCTCCGGGGACTTGGGGCGCGCCAGAACCCCTCGGGAGGGCTCTGGAAGCGGCTCCGCGGTCGAAGTCCGACTACCAGGGTCGGTTGGAACTACCGCGGTAGCTCACAACTACCTAGGTAGATAGCTGGCACGGATCCGGCAAGCCCCCGCTCGCGCTTTTTCGCAAACCCAACGGAGCGCGCGGCCGGTCCGACGCCGCGGTTGGACGCCCGTGGACGCGCTCGCGACACTCCGGCGATGCGCACGCACCGCCTGACCGATGCCGTGATCCACGACGAGGCGCAGCTGCGCGCCCTGATCGGCACCCCGAGCGAGCTCGTGTGCCGCAAGGTGAGCGATCGGCTCAACGCCCTCACGCGCCGCTTCATCGAGCTCTCGCCGTTCGTGTGCGTGGCGAGCTGCGACACGCGGGGTCGTTGCGACGTCAGCCCGCGCGGGGATCCCGCGGGTTTCGTGCGCATGCTCGACGAGCGCACGCTGCTCCTGCCCGAGCGCCCGGGCAACCGCATCGCCGACACGCTCGTCAACCTGCTCGACGACCCGCGCATCGCGTTGCTGTTCCTGATCCCCGGTGTGACCGAGAGCTTCCGCGTCAACGGCCGTGCGACGCTCACGCACGACGCGGCGCTGCTCGCGCCGAGTGCGCTCGAAGGCAAGCCGCCGAAGCTCGGAATCCTCGTCGACATCGACGAGGCCTACACGCAGTGCTCGAAGGCCGCGCTGCGTGCCGGACTGTGGGAAACGAGCCGTTTTCGCGCTCCTTCGGACGTCCCGACGAACGGAGCGATCTTCCGCGAGCTGCTCGGCGCCGACTTCGACGCCGCGACGTACGACGCTGCGCGCGCCGAGCGCTACGAACGCCGCGAGGGCTTCTACTGACTTACGGCGTCGCCGTCGTGACCTCGCCAGCTCGCACGGTGACTTCCACGACGCGTGGAGTCGAGTTCGGGCGCGTGACACGCAGTCGCCAGCGACCGGGCAAGAGCGGGGGATAAGCGTCGACTTCCCAGCCGGGCGGCGCACTGAAGGCCGCAAGATCCGCTCGATCGGGAGCGATCAGCAACAGCGCGGTCGGCTCGAGCTTCGGATCGAGCGGGAGCGCCTCCACGCTCCAGCCGTTCTCGGGGAGGTCGTCCCAGAAGACCATCGGCTGCCACTCGTCGATGTCGCGCGCTTCGGTAGGCATGCGCAGCCGCAGGCGGCCGCCGAGCGGAACGCGCAGCGTCACAGCCTGCGGGCGTCCGACCTCGGCCTCGAAGTCGGAGCCGACGGTGGTGAAGCAGTGGAACGAGTCGCGCCGCGCGGGCAGGAGCCCCAGGCGGAAGCGACCCGGCGGAAGCGGCGGCAGCGAGCCATCCGCGCCGGGCTTGAAGCCACCCCAGCCCGTCGGGATGTCGCCTTGCTCCGAAATCGCCGTCGCGCGCCAGCCGTCGAGCGGCGCGTCCGTCTCGTCGAGCACTTCGAGCGCGACACGTGTTCCGAGCACGTAGTTCAGGCCGGGAGCGCCATCGGAAGGAGTCGCCGAACTGTCACCGACGCGGAGCTGCACGAGGCGCTCTCCTTCGCCCGCGTCGACATCGAGGATCGTCCACGCGAAGAGCGAGCCTCCGGCGAAGGCGCGCAGGTACAGCCGCTCTCCCGCCGCGACCTCGAGGTGGAACGTGCTGCGGCCATCGCCGTGCGGCGCGAGCTCGTGCTCGGGCTTCGGCTGGAAGCGGTGCTCGATCCTCCAGCACTCCAGCTGGGCATCCAGCGGGTTGGGGCCTTCGAGGTCCGACACTTCGACCCGCAGGCGCTGGCCGCGGTACGTGTACGCCACGTCGGGCGAGTCCGTGTACACCGCGCGCGGGCCGCGCAGCACGCCGTCGCCCGTTCCCGGCGCCCGCAGCTCGAACCGGCCTTCGCACAAGGAGTCGAACGAGAATCGACCGTCGGAATCCGTGACGGCGAGCGCCTGCGCGAGCCCCACCGGACCTTCGAGCTCGAACTGCTCGCCGATCGAGAGCTCGCGCGAGTCCCGCGCGAGCAAGCTGGAGTGCGTGGCCTCGAGCACCAGGTTCGCCACCGGACTTCCATCGGCGTGGAGCACGCTGCCAGCGATCTTTCCGGCCTTCCGTAGCTCGATCGCTACCGGCGGCCGCGGTCCGTCGGTCCTCAAGTCGACGTTGCCGAGAAGCGCGGCTCCGTGCACATCGTGGCGCACGAAAAGGTCGTAACGATCCGGCGGGGCACGCAGCACGAAGCGTCCGGAAGCGTCCGCCGAGGAGCTCGCCGCGACGGCGCCAGCGCTGTCGAGCAACGCGACTCGTGCGCCGGCGACGCGCCAGTTCGCATTCGGCGAGTTGCGCGAGACGTAGCCGGTGAGCTCGACGCCGTCGTCGAGCTGCAGCCGCAGCCCGTCCGGGCGCTCGCGCAGCTCGGCGAGCGTGCTCTCGATCGTCGCCGGCGCACGACCCTCGAGTGTCGCCGCGATCTCGATGCTCACCGTCCCGTAGGCCTCGAGCGCGTCGAGCTCGGAAGGGCTGGGCGTCTCGTCGCGCTCGAGAGTCCGGCGCAGCGTGCGCCGCAGCGCGAACTCGTTGGACCAGGCCGAGAGGTCGAACGTGAATTCACCGCTGCGCTGGGTCACCGTGCTGCCGAGGTCCGCCGACAAGGGACCGCGACGGGCGCGCAGGAGGACGAGCGCGCCTTCGAGCGGATCTCCGCGGCGATCTCGCACGCTTCCGCCGATGCGCTCGACATCCATCGCACCCGCACGAGCCGAGCGCTCGCGCCGCGGCTTGCGGGTCGAACCGCGCGTCGCGCCTTCCGTGCCGGACGAGTCCACTTCGCGGCGCTCGAGCACGACGAGTTCCTGCGGGGGCTCGGGCTGCCGAGGTGCGTCGCGTGGGTCGTCGCGACCGAGCCAAGGCGCGAGCGCCAACACGACACCACAGGCCACGAGGGCCACGAGCCAATGTCTCGACTTGGCGATGTTCGGCATGAGCGCCCCCTTCCGCGCGGAACGGTCGATTCCGGACGCGAGAGTAGCGCCAGCGGGTGTGTTCCGGGGTGGGGCAGGCACGACTTGCCCGGAAGAAACTTCCCGATTTGGCCGATGCGCTCCAGACGGCGGGGAAAAGAGCCCGAAACAGGGGGCTGGCCCCGCCCAACACCTCCGGAATCCACGATGTCGCAATCCAGTCAGCCGGCGCGAGTCTCGCTCTGCGCAGGAGCCTTCCCGTCCAACGCCGCACTCCGTTCGGCGCTGGTGGAGTGGGGGTGGAGCGTGACCGAGATCACGACCTTGCCGGCGAGCGCGGGTGAGCTCGGCCTCGCGATCGTGCCCTGCGGTCCCGCGGGGCCGCGCTTCGGGACGCGCGAGGCGTCGCTCGCCGAGCGCACGATGCTGCGTCGATCGGGTTTCCTCGCGACGATCGAGAGCAACGACCGACAGGCGGCGGA
>JABWBL010000417.1 GCA_013360535.1 Planctomycetaceae bacterium | reverse complement strand
CGATCGCGACCGGCCGGAGCTGCTCGGCACCCTGCTGCTTCCGCGTCAGGGTGGCGGGACGGTCGAGCTCGAGAACCTCGCGACAGTCGAGAAGGCGAGCGCCGCCTCACGCATCGACCGCGTCGACCGGCAACGCACGGTCTCGGTGCGCGGCGGCGTGGCGCCCGGGGCCGCGCTCGGGCCCCAGCTCGAGATCCTGCAGGACCTGACGACCGAGATGAAGCTGCCGCCGGCCTACAGCACGACGCTGTTCGGCCGCAGCCGCGAGCTGGAACGCACGTTCGACGAGCTCGGCATCGCCTTCGTGCTCTCGGTCGTGTTCATGTACCTGATCCTCGCCTCGCAGTTCGAGAGCCTCGTCCACCCGCTGACGATCCTGCTCTCGCTGCCGCTGTCGGTGCCGTTCGCGCTCGCGTCGCTGTGGCTCACCGGCGGCACGCTCAACCTCTACTCGGCGCTCGGCATCCTCGTGCTGTTCGGGGTCGTCAAGAAGAACTCGATCCTGCAGATCGACCACACCAACACGCTGCGGGCGCAGGGGATGGAGCGTGGTCCGGCGATCCTGCAGGCCAACCGCGATCGCCTGCGGCCGATCCTGATGACGACGCTGGCGCTCGTGGCGGGCATGCTGCCGCTCGCGCTCGGCACGGGGCCTGGGGCGGAAGAGCGGCGCGCGGTCGCGATCGTGGTGATCGGCGGCCAGACGCTGTGCCTGCTGCTCACTCTGCTCGTCACGCCGGTCGCCTACTCGCTCTTCGACGACGTGTCGCAGGCGGTGCGGCGTGTGCGAGGGCGTGCGTGAGCGCCGCCGAGGCGGCGCGGGGGTGGGGAAGGAGGGGCTCGAACCCTCACGCCCATCGAAGGGCTGCGGATTTTAAGTCCGCTGCGTCTGCCGGTTTCGCCACTTCCCCGCCGGTTGCGCAGGTGCGGCATCCTAACGAGCGCCACGGCCCGGTCCGTGGTGTAACAAGTGGGTTCGAGATGCGCAGCTTCGAGGAATTCGAGCGGGCCCCGGCGGTCCCATGGGCGTTGGTAGCTCTACCTCGCATGCAACGCCTCACCCTTTTCCTCGCAGCGTTCCTCGCTCTCGTTTCTGGACTCGGACACGCGCGCGCCCAGTCGTCGCCGGCCGACGAGCTCGGCCCGGCGCGCCAGCAGGCCGTCACGGACCTCGAGGGGTTCGTGGAGTGGACGGGCACCGTGAAGCTCTACTTGGAGCGCGACCGGGCCTGGGAGGCGATCCTCGGGTTCGCGCCCGAGCACGAGGCGGCCCACAAGGGGCTCAAGCACCAGAAAAACCGCGACGGCTCGTGGAAGGTGCCGGAGAAGCGCGCGGAGTCGAAGAACTTCGGGAAGGAGCCGCAGCTCGCCGAGTGCGCCAAGCGCCGGGCCGAGATCGCGGCGAAGTACCGCGCGGCCCTCGTCACGGTGCTCGACAAGCACAAGCCGGCTCTGGCGGTCCGCACGCAGCTCGTGGCGGCGCTGCTCGCGATCGATCCCGAGGATGCGGAGAGCCGCGCGCTCAATGGCGAGGCGCGCCGGGGCGAGGTGTGGGTGCTCGCGGAGTCGGAGAAGGGGCGCGAGAAGCGCGCGGAGTTCCGCACGCTGGTGAAGGAGCTCGTGACGGCCGTGGGAACGCCGGTGGCGGGCGAGGCGCGGGCGAGCGAGAACAAGCTCGGCGTCGAATGGACGGCCTGCGTCTCGACGCCTCAGGTGCGCGTGCTGACGAGCGGCGACGTGGCGGAGGCGCGCAACGTCGCGATCCAGTGCAGCGCGGCCGTGAAGCTCTTCGCCAGGCTCAGCGGGGCGCCGAGCGGGGCTCCGGGCGTCGTCGACATGTACCTCCTGACCACGCCGGCCGCGCGCGACGCGTTCGTCGGTGCGTGGCCGGGCTGGAGCGCGGAGGAACGCAAGGTCGTGCGCACGTGGGCCGGAACGGGCCTTCCGGGTGAGATCCACCACGCGCGCTGGGACGAGGACGCGCCGCGCCGGCTCGACGGCGCTGTGCGGCACATGCTCGGCCTGCTCACGCTCGCGAACTTCGGCTTCGACCACCAGGGCTGCGCGTGGGCCTGGGAGGGTTTTGGGCTGTACCTGACGCGCGAGCTCGTCGGCACGCACTACACGTGGTACTCGACCGGACCGACCAGTGGCGACGCGGAGACGAAGGAGCTGCTCGGCAAGCTGATGATGGGCGACTCGAACTGGATGAACGAGGCCCAGCAGCGCTTCAAGCGTGGCCGCGGCACGAAGGTCGAGGAGCTGTGCACGCGCAAGATCGACGCGTTCGGCGTCGACGACTTGCTGACGGCCTACGCGCTGGCGGCGTACCTGCTCGAAGGGCGGCCGGAGGCGGTGCCGACGATCTACAAGGCGCTGGCGAGCGACTCGCGCAAGGCGCTCGAGACGGCGCTCGCGCTCACGCCGCAGGAGCTCGATGCTCGGCTGCTGCGTTGGCTGTCGGAACGAAAGTGAGCGTGGGATGGACTGCCGGAAGTTCGTTCTCGCCGTCGCGGCGGTGCTCGCGCTCGTCACGCAGCTCGTCGCGGGCTCGAGCGTGACGTGGAAAGGCAAGAAGGTCGACCTCGCGGCGCCGCCGGCGGATTTTCCGGGCGACGCGAAGGAGGCGGCCGAGGCGCTGGTCGGCTGGGCGGACGCGCACGGTTACAAGCTCGACCTCGACCGGTCGGGGCGCGCGCTCGTGATCAGCACGAGCAACGGCTCGAAGTGGGTCAAGCACGCGGAGAGCGTGCTGGCGATGGTGGACGAGCTCCATGTCGACAGGCCCGAGTTCCCTCGTCCGCCGCCGACGGGGCCCGTGAATCCGGGTCCCGGGGAGTGGCCCGGGCCAGCAGCCGCGAAGTGGGGGACGAGCGAGCGCCGGCTCGACACGGGCACGTTCGTGCTCGTCGTCGTGAAGAGACCTGAAGACCACGGCTCGCTGCTCGCGCGCCTCGCCGCGATCACGCCGTACCTCGCGAGCTGGGCCAAGAGCTCGACGCCGGCGCCGGGATTCGCGTTGGGCGAGCCGCTGGTCGGCGCGGTCGTGCTCGGCCTGCCGGAAAACAAGGAGTGGAACGCCGAGAACGAGTTCGTGCACCGCGCGGCCGAGCTCGCGTTGCAACGCAAGTTCGGGCGGCAGCCGTACTGGCTGCTGCAGGGGTTCGCGTGGCACGCGGAGATGGAGGTGCGCCGCGGCATCTACTGCTTTCCGTACCGCTCAGGCTTCGTGTGGGCCGTCGAGCACACCGGCTGGCGCGCGCGCGCCGCCGCGTTGTGGCGCGGCAAGAGCGAGGCTCCGCTGGCCGAGGTCGCGACGCTCAAGCGCGGCACCTTCGACGACGCGGGCGCGCTCAACGCCTGGGGCGCGGCGACGTTCCTCGCGGAGAAACACGCTGCGGGCTTCGCGCAAGCGCTGGACGAGCTCAATCGCCTGTGGGAATCCGGCTCGCGCAAGGATCTCGGCGGCGGCAGCTGGGAACGCATCCCCGACTACGAGGTGCCCGTGGCCGAGCAGGAGCGCGTGCTGCGCGCCAAGACGCGCGACGACCTGCCCAAGGCGCTCGCGAGCTGGCTCAGCCCGGGCTGAGCGCTCGTCGTCGGCGCCAGGGCTTGCACGCGTGCGTCGGGATCGCTTCGATCTCCGCCCGTGGATTCCGGCCTCCAGTCCGTCCTCGGCTTCTTCACGCTGCTGTTGCTGCCGTTTCTGGGGGTGATGGGGCTCCTGCGCCGCCGTGCGGTGCCGTGGCTGGCGGCTTTCGTGGCGCTGTGGGCTGGCGGCGGTTTTGTCGCGCTGCAGGCGCTCGAGCGGGAGAGCCCCGACCGCGCGCCCCTC
>JABWBL010000416.1 GCA_013360535.1 Planctomycetaceae bacterium | reverse complement strand
GAGGCCCGCGCTGGCCGAGCTCGCGAAGCGGCTCGACGACAAGGAGGAGTTCGTGCGGGCGCGCGCGGCGCGGGCCGTGATGGAAATCGCCCCGGCCGGCGCGCCCGAGCGCGCGAAGGCCGATGCGTTGCTCGCCGCGAAGAAGTGAATGCCTGCGGCCGCCGTCAGCCGAACCGCACCGAGTAGATCGGCGGGAGGTTGTGGCTGACGGTGGTCCAGGTCTCGCCGCGGTCCTCGCTCAGGTAGAGGTTGCCGGTGGTCGACCCGAAGACGACGAGGCCGTCGCGGTTGTCGAGCGCGTGGCGGTAGACGATGTCCCAGGCGCACTCCTGCGGGAGGCCCTTGCGGAGCTGGCGCCAGGTGGCGCCGCCGTCGTCGGTGCGGGCGACGAACAGGCCGCCGTCGATGGCCGTGCGCTGGTTGTCGGCGCGGCCGGGGACGAGCCAGGCGACACGGCCGTCCTTGTCATCGGCGCTGACGGGGAAGCCAAAGTGCACGCCGACTTCGGGCACGCTCACCTTGCGCCAGAGCTCGGCGCCGTTGGAGCTGTAGAAGACGCCGGTGTGGTTCTGTTGCCAGACGTGGTCGGGGTTGGAGCCGCACAGGTCGATGATGTGCGGGTCGTGGCCCCACTCGGCCTCCGGGTCGGGGTTGTGGTCCATGGTCATGCCGCGGTTGCGGCTGCGCCACGTCTCGCCGCCGTCGCGCGTCTCGAGCACGCCCGCGGTCGAGATCGCGATCAGCACGCGGCGCGGATCGCGCGGGTCGACCACGACCGAGTGGATGCCGGGCGCGAACTCGCCACCTTCGGAAGCCGGCGTGCCGAACCACTTGGTCTCGCCGGTGCCTTCGCCGTTGAACAGGTCGCCGCCGCGCGACTCGTGGTTCCACAGCGGGCGGTTCAGCTCGAACGAAGCGCCGCCGTCGCGGCTGGAGAACAGGCCGCCAGGGATCGTGCCGATCCAGATCGTGCCGTCGCCGCCGAAGGCGATCGTCCACAGCTTCTGCAGCGTCGCCTTGCGCGTCACGTTGCGCCAGCCGACGCCAAAATCGCTCGAGGAATCCTCGAACATGTCCTGCCCGAAGTAGCGCGCGCCGTCGGGGAACTTCACCTGCGCGGCGTTGTCGCGCCAGGTCGTGCCACCGTCGTCGGAGACCGAGAGCTTGGCGCCCCAGTGGCCGTGGCCGAGCAGCGCCCACAGGCGGCCCGAGCCCGGATCGCGTGCGACGTAGTTGACGCCGGTGCCGGCGTGGCCGGCGAGCTTCGCCGTCCACTTGCCGCCCTGCTTCTCGACCCGGAACGTGCCCTTGCGCGTCGCAACCCAGACCGTCGTCATCGCTAGCCTCCGCTCAACGCCTGCAGGATCGAGAGCTTGTCCCCAGGGGCAATCGCGTCGGAGAGCGTGCGGCGGTCCTTGACCATCGCGTTGCCGATGAAGACGTTGACGTGCGGGCGCAGGCGACCCCGCTCGTCACAGATGTAGAAACCGATGCCGGGAGCGAGCTTCTCCAGCTCGGCCACGGCTCCCGCCACGCTCGTCGCGTCGACCTCGAGCGCGCGCCCCTCGAGCTGGGGGAAGAACGCGAACAGGTGGCGCGTGAGGTGGACGTGGATCACGCGCGGAGCGTCGCAGGTCGCCTCGCGGCCGGCAACGCTCGAGCCCGAAAGCGGCCGCAAGATTCCGGCAAGGCAAGGCAGGTCATCTCATTCGTGGACCGCGGCTTGCGCCGGTGTTCCCAAAGCGCCGGGAGCCGGCCACACTCGCGTGCGACCGGCTCCTCGGCGGAGTTCTGTCCCGCCCGGATCACCAGTAGACGAGCACCCAGCACTGGCGCGTGGTCGAGTTCCACTTGACGCGCCCGCCGTCGTACCAGTTGCCGGAGAGGCCCTTGTCGAAGGCGTTGTCGACGGCCTGGGCATCCTGCTGCGTCATGTTGTCGAGCCACAGCGTGCAGCAGCTGTCCGTCACGTCGAGCGTGCCGTCGGAGTCGGTGTCGAAGCCGGTGTTCCCGTTGACGACCGACGTGTTGTACATGTGCAGCGTCCCGCTCGCGGGGTGCATCCCGGACGTCAGCGGCGACTCGATGTAGGGACCCTGCCAACCGGCGATGGTCTGCGTGCCCGAGAGCTTGCGGTTCGCCGCGGAGCCGTTCATGTGCTCCCACGGCATCTGGTTCGTGTCCGTGTGGTACTGCGCGGCGCCCTTCTTCAGCGTGTCGACGAGCTGGATCACGCGCGTGGCCTTGCCCTTGTTCATGACGCCGCCCGAGCGCACGGCGACGACGCCGACGATCATGGCGATGACGGCGAGGGCGATGACGATTTCGAGCAGCGAGAAGCCGGCAGTCCGGCGCGAGTGATTCCGGGCGTTGCAGTTCATGAGGGGGGATCCTTGGGGGGACGTAGGGGACGGTGCTCGTGAAGGATCGGCGGAGCGCTCGACGGGACTTGAGACCCGATTCGAAAATCGGCCCATGGCCCGGCGACGCGCTCAGCAGCGAACGGAAGGATGTGCCAGGCTGGGCCTAGTTCTTCCCGTTGCCCTTGCCCTTGCCCTTCCCGTTGCCCTTGCCCTTGCCCTTCCCGTTGGCCTTTCCGTTGTTCTTGCCGTTTCCGTTGGCATTCCCGTTGCCGTTGCCGTTGCCATTGCCGTTGCCGTTGGCATTCCCGTTGCCGTTGCCGTTGCCGTTCCCGGCCTGGCTCTGGGCAAGGTTCGTCGAGGTCAGCTCGACCAGAGGGCTGCCGGTGCCTACGGGGACGTAAGCCTGTCCCCAGCCATCGGTCAGGTAGCCGGTGTAGGTCGGAAGGAAGCCGCGGGTCACGAGCGTCGAGTAGGCCGTCGACCAGACCATCGAGAGCGGCGCCGTGGCGAGGTACGTGGCGTTGTAGGCGTTGATGGACTGGTTGAGCAGCTTGAGCTCGGCCACCGTCTCCTCGCGGCGCGCGACGCCGACGTCGACCACGATCGAGATGTCGTCGGTGTTGCCGAACGTCGCGTCCTCGGCCCGGCTCGCGATCGTGAGCTGGTCGCCCGAGACCGTGAAGCGGTAGCTGCGCGACCAGGCGTCGACCTCGAAGCCGCTCGTGCCGGTCAGCTGATCGGTGACGGCGCCGCCGAGGTACGGGCCGCTCCAGCCCGCGACGTTGGAGTCGACCATCAGGCTCGAGACCGTGGTCGGGATCGTGCGCGTGTCGCGGAAGTGCTCGAGCGCGGCATCGCCGAGCACCTGCAGTTCCTCGCGCGTCGCCTTGCGCGCCTTGTAGGTGAGCACCTTCGCCGTGACGGGAATCGCGGCGCCGGCGAGCACGGCCACGATCGAGATCGCGATCACCAGCTCGATCAGCGTGAAGCCGCGGCGCAGCGACGTGCGCAGCGCGAGGAATCCGTGGTGGGTCTTCATCCGAGGGTCTCGTAGAGCTTGAAGATCGGGGCGAGCGCCGCGAGCAGGATGAAGCCGACGATGACTCCGGCTCCCACCAGCAGCGTGGGTTCGAGCAGCGCGAGGAAACGTCGCACGATGCGCGGCACTTCCTCGTCGTAGTAGGCCGCGAGGCGCTCGAGGCAGTGGTCGAGCTCGCCGGACTTCTCGCCGACGGCGACCATCTGCACGAGCATCGGGTCCATGCCCGGCTCGTGCTCGAGCGCCTGCGTGATCGTCTGGCCGCGGCGGACGCGCTCGCACACGCGCTCGAAGGCCGCGCCCATCGAGGCGTTGCCGCAGGTCGAGCCAGCGACGTGCAGCACGGTGAACACGTCGCAACCCGCCGACTGCAGCAGGCCCGCGGTGGCCGAGAAGCGCGACGTCGCGAGCTGGCGCGCGACCTTGCCGAATCCCG